>NZ_JBLTJC010000358.1:0-10336 GCF_048158785.1 Streptomyces colwelliae
CCGTGGACCTGCTCGACCTGCTGTTGTTGCTGGTGATCCTCGCCTACGCGGCGTCTTCGTGGAGAAGCCGCGCTGGAACACCGCCTCCGCGTGCGCCGGATCCACCCCCGACCCGGTGTCCGCGACCCGCAGCACCAGCGCGGAACCCGCCTCGTCCGCCTCCGTGTACGCCGTCACCGTGACCCGCGCCCGCAGGCTGCCCTGGGCCGCGTCCACCGCGTTGTCGATCAGGTTCCCGAGGATGGTCACCAGGTCCCGCGCGGACAACGAATCCGGTAGCAGGCCGTCGTCCATGCCGCTGTCCTCGGACACCACCAACTCGACGCCCCGCTCGTTGGATTGAGCCGTCTTGCCGAGCAACAGGGCAGCCAGCACAGGCTCGTTCACCGCCGAGACGACCTGGTCGGTCAGCGTCTGGGCCAGCTCCAGTTCGGCCGTCGCGAAGTCCACCGCCTCCTCCGCGCGCCCCAGCTCGATCAGGGAGACGACGGTGTGCAGGCGGTTCGCCGCCTCGTGGGCCTGTGAGCGCAGCGCCTGCGTGAAGCCCCGCTCCGAGTCCAACTCGCCCATCAGGGACTGGAGTTCGGTGACGTCCCGGAGAGTCACCACCGTTCCCCGGCGCTCACCGCCCGACACCGGCGACGTGTTCACCACCAGCACCCGGGACGCCGTCAGATGCACCTCGTCCACCCGCTCCTCCGACGACAGCAGCGCCCCCGTCAGCGGCGCGGGCAGGCCCAGGTCCGCCACCGACCGGCCCACCACGTCCCCCGTCACGCCGAGCAGTTCCCGCCCGCCGTCGTTCATCAGCGCCACCCGGTACTGACCGTCGAGCATCAGCAGCCCTTCGCGCACCGCGTGCAGCGCGGCCTGGTGGTAGTCGTGCACGTGGCTCAGCTCGGTCGCGTTCATGCCGTGGGTGTGGCGGCGGAGGCGGGCGTTCACGACGTACGTTCCTACGGCACCCAGTGCCAGGGCGCCGGCCGCCACCCCGATCAGCGCCGTGACCTGGTCCTGGACCCGCTGGGTGATCGCCTCGACCCGGATGCCGGCGCTGACCAGGCCGATGACCCGGGTGTGGCCGGTGTCGTAGACGGGGGTGACCGCGCGGACGGACGCGCCGAGGGTGCCGGTGAAGGTCTCGGTGAAGGAGTATCCCTGCTGGGCGCGGGCGATGTGGCCGAGGAAGGGTTTCCCGATCTCGCTCGTCTTGGGGTGCGTCCAGCGGATGCCCTGCGGATTCATGATCGTGACGAAGTCGACCTCGGTGTCCCGCTGGACGCGGACGGAGTACGCCTCCAGGTGTGCGGTGGGATCGGACGTACCGATCGCCGCCACCACCGACGGCGAGTCCGCGACCGATCGCGCCACCGCCATGGCCTGACGGCCGGCCGCGTCCTCCGCCTGGCTGCGGTCGCTGACGTAGGTGAACAGCGCGTACCCCGCGACGACGACCGCTATCAGCACCGCCTGCATGGCGAAGAGCTGGCCGGCCAGGCTGCGGGGGCTGGGGACGTGCGGGAGGCGCATGCCGTCAGTGTGCCTCTCCTGATAAGCGCGAACTAAATGAACGTAAGGGTGACCGCCCTCACAAGCCGGGAGATAGTCACCGCAACCCCCGGAAGCAGCCGCCTCCCGGAGCAGGCCGCACATCGATCAGTGCGGACCGCCGTAGAACCCGTAAAACCCATGAATCCCCGGACGTGAGCCGCACTCGCAGCCAGGGTTCCGCCGGTCGTGAGCCGCACGCCGGATGATGCCGACGACGTCGTCAAGGAGGGCAGCCGTGGCCAGCACCCCCGCACCCGCACCTGCCGCACCCGCAGCACCGCCCGTGAAGCGGGACCGCACCCACTACCTCTACATCGCGGTGATCATCGCGGTCGCCCTCGGCATCGCCGTCGGGTTCGCCGCGCCGGACTTCGCCAAGGAGCTCAAGCCGATCGGTACGGGCTTCGTCGCGCTGATCAAGATGATGATCTCGCCGATCATCTTCTGCACGATCGTGCTCGGCGTCGGCTCCGTACGGAAGGCCGCTCAGGTCGGCAAGGTCGGCGGGCTCGCGCTCGCCTACTTCATCGGGATGTCGTTCGTGGCGCTGGCCATCGGCCTGGTCGTCGGCAACATCATCCACCCGGGCAGCGGCATGCACCTGACCGAGGCCGTCAAGGGCGTCGGACACACGCAGGCCGAGGCGGCCGCCGAGGGCCCGGTCGACTTCCTGCTCGGGGTCATCCCGACCACCTTCGTGTCGGCGTTCACCGAGGGCCAGGTCCTCCAGACGCTGCTGATCGCGCTCCTCGCGGGCTTCGCCCTCCAGGCCATGGGCCGGACCGGCGAGCCGGTGCTGCGCGGTGTCGAGCACATCCAGAAGCTGGTCTTCCGCATCCTCGGCATGATCATGTGGGCCGCGCCGGTCGGTGCCTTCGGCGCGATGGCCGCCGTGATCGGCGAGACCGGCATGGACGCGCTCAAAGCACTGGGCACGATCATGGCCGGCTTCTACATCACCTGTTTCCTGTTCGTCGTGATCGTGCTCGGCACGCTGACGAAGCTGGTCGCCAAGGTCAACCTCTTCCACCTGCTGAGGTACCTCGGCCGCGAGTTCCTGCTGATCGTCTCCACGTCGTCGTCCGAGTCCGCGCTGCCGCGGCTCATCGCGAAGATGGAGCACCTGGGTGTCAGCCGCCCGGTCGTCGGCATCACCGTGCCGACCGGCTACTCCTTCAACCTCGACGGCACGATGATCTACCTGACGATGGCCTCGCTGTTCATCGCCGACGCGATGGACCAGCCGATGAGCATCGGCCAGCAGATCGGCCTGCTGCTCTTCATGATGGTCGCCTCCAAGGGCGCGGCCGGTGTCTCCGGCTCCGGTATCGCCGTACTCGCCAGTGGTCTCCAGTCGCACAAGCCGGCCCTGGTCGACGGTGTCGGCCTGATCATCGGCATCGACCGCTTCATGAGCGAGGCCCGCGCCGTCACCAACTTCGCCGGCAACGCCGTCGCCACGCTGCTCATCGGCACCTGGACCGGCGAGGTCGACAAGGAGCGGGTGAACCGGGTCCTCGCCGGTGAACTCCCCTTCGACGAGAAGACGTTGCTCGACGAGAAGGACGGCGACGAGCACCTCGACGGAGTGCCCGAGCAGGGCGGCGAGAAGGAACTCGCCAAGGCCTGAGCACCCCTCCTCAAGCGTGGCGCCCGGGCCGACCTGAACACGGTCCGGACGCCCCGAAGACGCCGGGCGGCTGGGTGTCCCCCCGTCGCTCAGCCGCCCGGTCCACACCGCTCCACCTGTCGGTCCGGCCCCTGGCGGCCGACGTTCAGGCAGATGCACTAGCGTGCCGTGCCGTGCCGGAATCCTCCGGCGCGCACGGCACGTTCGCGTTCGGTGGGAGTCACGGGGGCCATGGGCATGAAGATCGACTGGGACCGGCGGCACTGCGCACGGCACGGGCACGCGACGTACGCGCCCGAGGAGACGCCACTGCGGGAACGGCTGCGTGTCGAGACCGGGTTCGGCGTGGCCTGGCGCTGTCTGCGCTGCGGCGACTTCGTCCTCGGCGAACCGCACGGCTCGGGACCCGCCGAGCACGCCCCGCTGGTGCCGCGCGGGAAGGTGCTGCGGGACCTGTTCATCCTGCGGTTCCTGGCGATCGAGCGGGCCGTGCGCGGGGTGTTCATCGTGCTGGTCGCCGCCGCCGTGTGGAAGTTCAGCAACAGCCAGGACTCGGTGCGCCAGCTCTTCGACGAGTACCTCGACGTCTTCCGGCCCGTCTTCAAGCACTTCCACTACGACCTCGACCACTCGCCGGTCGTCGGCACCATACAGAAGACCTTCGGCTACAAGCACTCCACGCTGGTCCTGGTCGCGGTCCTGCTGCTGGCGTACGCGCTGATCGAACTCGTCGAGGCCGGCGGACTCTGGTATGCCAAGCGCTGGGCGGAGTATCTGACGGTGGTCGCCACTGCCGCGTTCCTGCCGCTGGAGGGCTACGAACTCACCGAACACATCAGCTGGTTGAAGATCGCCACCCTCGTCCTCAACATCCTCGCCGTCGTCTACATCGCCCTGGCGAAGCGGCTGTTCGGGCTGCGCGGCGGCCGGAAGGCCTTCGACGAGGAGCGGGAGAGCGCGTCCCTGCTGGAGGTGGAGACGTCCGCGGGGGTGATGGTCTGACCTCCGCCGGGGTCATGGTCTGACACTCTGGTCCGACACATCGGGACTATGGAGGCGGACATGGACGAACCGGGCGGATTGGAGATCATCAGTGCGGCGGAGTACGAGCGCAGGTACGGCGCGGGACGTGAGCCCTCGCCCCTGTCGATGGAGCAGATCGGCACACTGTTCCAAGAGTTCCTCACCGCGGTGGCCCGCCCCAAGTCCAAGGACTACGACCCCGCCCGCAACCTCACCGAACGCCTCCGCGCCCACCTCGGCACCGCCCCCGGCGACCGGCCCGTCGTCAAGGCCGCGTATCCGCCGTACGACCTCCCCAACGTGCATCTCGCGCTGGAGCACTGGTTCGCGGGGGAGGGCCGTTCCCACGAACTCGTCGGCATGCGCGGCGCGCAGAACCGCGGCGACCTCACCCTCGGCGACATCCTCGAAGCCGCCGACCGCCACGACCGGTTCACGATCGGCGCCGTGGACTACGCCCACCTGCCGGTCTCGCCCGACGACGAACTCGCCTGTGTCTCCTGCGGGTTCTACCTCGGCGCGGAGGGCGAGGACCGGTTCGCGGTGCTGCTGCGCGGGCCGGGGGACGAGTACGGGCGCGACAAGGTGGAGATCGAAGTCCTCGCGCGGGACAAGGAGTTCGCGGACCGGCTGCTCGCCGAGATCGACGTGCTGGTGCGCGAGCACAACATCTTCCGCGGCCAGGTGCTCTCCTTCGAGGGCTCCGAGTTCGGCCACGGCCTCGGCCCGTTCCGCTTCCACCGCCGCCCGACCCTGACCCGCGACGACATCGTCCTCCCCGAGGGCCTGCTGGAGCGCGTCGAACGCCAGGTCGTCGGCGTGGCCCGCCGCCGCGAGCAACTCCGCGCCGCCGGCCAGCACCTGCGCCGCGGCCTCCTCCTCTACGGCCCGCCCGGCACCGGCAAGACCCACACGATCCGCTATCTCCTCTCCCACCTCCCGCAGTTCACGGTCGTCGTCCTGTCCGGCACGGGCATCGACGCGATCGGCCCCGCCTGCGCCCTGGCCCGCATGCTCCAGCCCGCGCTCGTCGTCCTGGAGGACTGCGACCTGATCGCCGAGGCCCGCGACCACGGCAGCGGCGAACAGCCCCTGCTCTTCCAGATCCTCAACGAGATGGACGGCCTCGGCGACGACGCCGACGTGGCCTTCCTCCTCACCACCAACCGCGCCGACCTCCTCGAACCGGCCCTCGTCCAACGCCCCGGCCGCGTCGACCTCGCCGTGGAGATCCCCCTCCCGGACGCCCCGGGCCGCGCCCGCCTCCTCGGCCTCTACGGCACGGGCCTGGACCTCGACGAGGAGACCGCCGCCGAGGTGGTGACCCGCACGGAGGGCACGACGGCGTCCTTCACGAAGGAGCTGGTACGCCGGTCCGTCCTCATCGCGGCCGAACGCGAGTCGGCACGCACGGAACCCGCCGACCTCCGCGCCGCCCTCGACGAACTCCTCTCCGACCACGACCAGTTGACGCGCCGGCTGCTCGGGGTGTCGTCCTCGGCTACCGCATCACCCCCGGCAGCCACTCCCGGGCCCGAGTGAAGGTGTAACCGAGCCCGGTGGCACGGGAGTTGTCCATCCCGTAGGAGCGGGCGAAGGAGAAGGGGGAGGTGGTCTCGCCCTCCTTCGCCGTCCTGAACACCACCTTCCCGGACGGGAGTTGGGCGGCGAGCGCCGCGCACAGGTCCTCCGCGGTCAGCGGGTCGCGGGAGGCCGCGTTGACCGGGCCGGTGAAGTCCTGGCCCGTCGTCCAGAAGAGGAAGTCGGCGATCTCGTCGACGTGGATGTAGGTCGCCGGGTGGTTGGTGGCGGGGACGGCGATCGGCTCGCCGGTGCGGATGCGGTCGACGTAGTGGGTCAGGCGACCGGTGAAGTCGTCGGCGCCGCCCAGGACATGGGCCACGCGGACCGCCGTGTACGGGAACTCCGGTCCGGCCGCCGCGAACACCGCCTCCGCCTGCCGCTTGCCCTCGCCGTAGTGTGCGTCGAGGAACTCGGGCTCGTCCCAGGGGAGTTCGAGGTCCACAGTCACCTTGAGCGGATCGACGGCCGCCTCGCTCACGAGCGCGGGCGAGTCCTCGTGCTCGTACACCTCGACCGTCGACGTCATCACATAGCGGCCGGTGCGGCCGGTGAGGACGCGGCGGGCGATCGCCGCCTGGCGCGGGGTGTAGCAGACCTGGTCGACGACGACGTCGAAGGTGCGCGGGCCGAGAGCGGCGCGCAGCGCGTCCTCGTCGTCACGGTCGGCGGTGAGGTGGACGACCCCGGCGGGCGGCGCCGACGAACCCCGGTTGAGGACCGTGACCCGGTCCCCTGCGGCCAGCAGCCGCGCGATGAGCCGCTTGCCGAAGTAGCGGCTGCCGCCGATGACCAGGACGTCCCGTGCCTTTTCCATGACCATAATTCTTCGGGCGTATCCGCAGGATCTGAAGGGGGAGACATGGGAGTTCAGGCCGCCGCACCGAAAGAACCACGGCATCCGCGAACCACCGCCGACGAAACACCGGTGGCCTTCGACGCGGTGGACCGGCAGATCCTCCACCTCCTCCAGACCGACGGCCGGATCAAGCTCAGCGAGCTCGGACGGAGGGTCCGGCTGAGCCCGGCGGCGGTCACCGAGCGGGTCCGACGACTGGAGGCCGCGGGCGTGATCAGCGGCTACGGCGCCCATGTCGTCCCCGGCCGGCTCGGCTACGGCATCCAGGCGTTCATCCGGGTCGACCCGCACGGCGGCTACACCCTGAAGCATCCCCGCACCCTGGAGCTGATCGAGCGGCCCGAGATCACCGAGGTGCATCATGTCGTCGGCGAGGACTGCTGGATCCTCAAGGTCGCCGTCCGGGACACCGTCCACCTGGAGGACGTCCTCGAAGCGGTCTCCGCGCTCGGGCGCACCACGACGTCGATCGTGCTGACCTCCCCGGTGGAGCGCAGACCGCTGTTGCCCTGACGCCGACGTCAAGGATTACCGTCGTGGACATGCGAATCGGCGAGCTGGCCGCGCGGGCCGGGACCACGACGCGGGCCCTGCGGTACTACGAGGCGCGGGGGCTGCTGCCCGCGCGGCGGGGCGGCAACGGGTACCGGACGTACGACGAGGGCGATCTGAAGCTGCTCCGGCAGATCAGGACCTTGCAGGACTTCGGGTTCGACCTGGAGGAGACGCGGCCCTTCGTGGAGTGCCTGCGGGCCGGGCACCCGGAGGGCGACTCGTGCCCGGCCTCGCTCGCGGTCTACCGGCGGAAGCTGGCCGAACTGGATTCCCTGATCGGGGAGTTGCAGGCGGTCCGGGCGGAGATCGGGGTGCGGCTGGCGACCGTCGAGGAGCCATCACCGTTGTGCGAACTGGGAGGGCATGAACTGTGATCGACGTGACCCACGTAATGGATGTGACGGACGGGAATTTCGCGGCGGAGGTGATCGGGGCCGAGCTGCCGGTGCTGGTGGAGTTCACGGCGGACTGGTGTCCGCCGTGCCGGCAGATGGCACCGGTACTGCGGGCCCTCGCCGCCGAGGAGGCCGACCGCCTCAAGGTGGTGCAGTTGAACGTGGACCAGAATCCGGAGACCACGAACGCCTACAAGGTCCTCTCGATGCCCACGTTCATGGTCTTCCGGGACGGTGAGCCGGTGAAGGCCATGGTGGGGGCCCGGCCCAAGCGACGGCTGCTGGAGGAGCTCTCCGACGTGCTGTGATCCCGCCCGATACGCAAAGAAATCCCCCGAGTAATTGCGCTCGGGGGATTTCTTTGCGTATATTCAATGGTTCGCGACTTCACGGGAATTGGGTCGCAAAGAAGTTCAGTGAGCACAGTATATATGTCCGGGAGTGGAATTGTCAAACAGCGATGAAATTCACGGTGAGCAGGAATTCATCGACAGTCTGTACGCACGCGTCGACGCGCTGCGCGGTGCCACCGAGGACTCCGTCACGGACGCGCTCGGGCAGGGCAACACGCCCATGCAGGCCCGGCTGGAGCGGGACATCCTGGTCGCCGAGCGCTCGGGGCTGCTCGCCGCGCTGAACGCCGTGGACGGCTCGCTCTGCTTCGGCCGGATCGACCTGACCTCCGGCGTCACCCACCACATCGGCCGTATCGGCATCCGCTCCGACGACGCCGACCTCACACCGATCCTGATCGACTGGCGGGCCGACGTCGCCCGCCCCTTCTACCTGGCCACCGGCCACACCCCGATGGACCTGCGCCGCCGTCGGCACCTCACCACCGACGGGCGCCGCGTCACCGCCCTGCACGACGAGATCCTCGACCTCGGCGACGCCACCCGCACCGGCCACGAGGACCCCAGCGGCGACGCCGTCCTCCTCGCCGCGCTCAACTCCGCGCGCACCGGCCGGATGAGCGACATCGTGCAGACCATCCAGGCCGAACAGGACGAGATCATCCGGGCGCCCCACCGCGGGGTGCTCGTCGTCGAGGGCGGCCCCGGCACAGGCAAGACCGCCGTCGCGCTGCACCGGGCCGCGTATCTCCTGTACGAGTACCGGGAGTTGCTCGCCAAGCGCGCCGTCCTGATCGTCGGCCCGAACCCCGCGTTCCTCGGTTACATCGGCGAGGTGCTGCCCTCGCTTGGCGAGACCGGCGTACTCCTCGCCACCGTCGGCGAGTTGTTCCCCGGCGTGAAGGCCACGGCCACCGACAGCCGGGCGGCCGCCGCGGTGAAGGGCCGCGCCGACATGGCCGACGTCCTCGCCGCCGTCGTACGCGACTGGCAGTCGCTGCCCGACCCGGTGATCGCGATCGAGCACGACCGCGAGATCCTCATGCTCGACGACGGCCTGGTACGGGTGGCCCGCGACCGCGCCCGCGAGGCCGGACTCCCGCACAACGAGTCCCGGGAGCACTTCGAGGGCCACATCCTCAACACGCTCACCGAGATGGTCGCCGAACGCATCGGCACCGACCCCTTCGACGGCAGCAACCTGCTCGACCCCAGCGACATCACCCAGATCCGCGACGAACTCGCCGAGAACCCCGAAGTCTGGGCCGCCATCGACCAGTTGTGGCCGCGCCTGACCCCGCAGTACCTCGTCGCGGACTTCCTCGCCGACCCCGTGGGCTACGTCTCCGACGACGACGCGGACGCCATCCGCCGCCCGGTGACCCGCGCGTGGACCGTGGCGGACGTACCGCTGCTCGACGAGGCCGCGGAACTCCTCGGGCGGGACGACCGGGTGCGGCGGGCCCGGGCCGAGCGCGAGCGGGAGGAGCAAGTGTCGTTCGCGCAGGGTGTGTTGGACGTGTCCTTCGCCTCCCGGACGTTCGAGTTCGAGGACAAGGAGGAGGGTGACCCCGAGGGCTCCGAGGTGCTGTCCGCGCACGACATCATCGACGCGGAGCGCTTCGCGGAGCGGCACGAGGAGGAGGACCACCGCAGCGCCGCCGAGCGCGCGGCGGCCGACCGTACCTGGGCGTTCGGGCACATCATCGTCGACGAGGCGCAGGAACTCTCCCCGATGGCCTGGCGGTTGCTGATGCGGCGCAGTCCCACCCGGTCGATGACCCTGGTCGGTGACCCGGCCCAGACTGCGGAGGCGGCGGGCGTGGGCTCCTGGTCGGGGATCCTCGCCCCGTACGTCGAGGACCGCTTCGACCACCGTCGCCTCGGCGTCAACTACCGCACCCCCGCCGAGATCATGGACCTCGCGGCGGCGGTCGTCCGCGCGGAGAATCCTGACTTCGAGCCGCCGAGTTCCGTGCGGACCACTGGGGTACGGCCCTGGGTGCGGGCCACCGACGATCTGCCGGGTGCTGTCGCCAAGGCCGTGGGTGAACTCGCCCCTGCGGAGGGGCGGTTGGCGGTCATCGCGCCGCGGGATCTGCACCGGAGGCTGGCGGCTCGGCTGGACGGGGTGACGGCCGGCGCCGAGCCGGATCTGACGCGGAGTGTTGTTCTGCTTGATCCTCGGCAGGCGAAGGGGCTGGAGTTCGACTCGGTGCTGGTCGTCGAGCCGGGGCGGTACGGGACGAGTGATCTGTACGTGGCGCTTACTCGGGCGACGCAGAGGTTGGGGGTGTTGCACACGGGGGCGCTGCCGCTGAGCTTGGCGGAAGCGGGGGTGGTGTGACGGTGTGATGGTGGGCGGTGTTGGTGTGGGCGTCCTGGGGGC
>NZ_JBLTJC010000359.1:0-10330 GCF_048158785.1 Streptomyces colwelliae
GGGGAGGTACGGGCCGTCGTAGCCCGTGCGCTCGACGAGGGTGTGGCGGGTCTCGCCGTAGGTGGCAATGGCGGCGAGGACGACCGAGCCGTGCTCGTCCTTCAGCTCGTACGGCTCGGCGAGCGAACGGGCGCCGTGCTCGACGGCGTACGCGTACGCGGCGCGCGCGTCCGGCACCTCGATGGCGAGGTCGACGACGCCGTCGCCGTGCTCGGCCACGTGCCGGGTGAGGAACTCGCCCCAGGGGGTGGCGGGCTTGATGACGGAGGTGAACACGAAGCGGGCGGAGCCGTTGGTGAGCACGTACGAGGCGGTCTCGCGGCTGCCGTTCTCCGGTCCGGAGTAGGCGACCAGCGTCATGCCGAAGGCCGTGGAGTAGTAGTGCGCCGCCTGCTTGGCGTTGCCCACGGCGAAGACGACCGCGTCCATTCCCTTCACCGGGAAGGGGTCGGCCTGCCGGGCGGTGTCGGGAGCGGGGTGAGTGTTCGCAGAGATGACAGCCATGAGCGCAGGCTCCCCCTCCTCGGCAAGGTGCGCAATAGTTCGCGTATCCGCTGGGCAGTTTGTTCAGTGGTACGACCGTTTCGGCGGGCTTTCTGTACAGGATGACCATCGTGGGAGGCGGCAGCATGGGGATCGATCATCTCGACGGCCGGATCATCGTGCTGCTGGCCGAGGAGCCGCGGATCGGGGTGCTGGAGATGTCCCGGCGGCTGGGGGTGGCCCGGGGGACGGTGCAGGCGCGGCTGGACCGGCTTCAGTCGAATGGAGTCATCCGGGGATTCGGCCCGCAGGTCGATCCGGCGGCGCTCGGCTATCCGGTCACCGCGTTCGCGACGCTGGAGATCCGGCAGGGGCAAGGCCCGGACGTACGGGCGCACTTGGCGACCGTCCCCGAGGTCCTCGAACTGCACACCACCACCGGCAGCGGCGACATGCTGTGCCGGCTCGTGGCCCGGTCGAACGCCGACCTCCAGCGGGTCATCGACCGGGTTGTCGGTTTTGATGGCATTGTCCGGGCCGCCACCGCGATCGTGATGGAGAACCCCGTTCCGCTGCGGATCATCCCGTTGGTGGAGCAGGCGGCGGAGGACCCGGAAGGAACGACGACGACCTGGCCGACGTAGGGGTGTGGGCATGTGAGCTTCTGGGAGTACTTGGGCAACCGGCACCAGCAGCTGCTCACCGACGCCTACCAGCACGCCAGCGCGGTCTTCCAGTGCATGGTCGTGGCCACGCTGATCGGTGTGGTGATCGGGGTCGTCACGTATCGGAGCGAGTGGGCGGGCAACCTCGCCACCACGGCCACCTCGACCATTCTGACCATTCCGTCGCTCGCCATGATCGGTCTGCTCATTCCGATCGTCGGTCTTGGCGTTCCGCCCACGGTGATCGCTCTGACCCTGTACGGCCTGCTGCCGATCGTCCGGAACTCGATCGTGGGCCTGCGCGGGGTGGACCCGTCCCTGGTGGACGCGGCGAAGGGCATCGGGATGTCCCGGCTGATGCGGCTGGCGCGGGTCGAACTGCCGCTGGCCTGGCCGCCGATCCTCACCGGTATCCGGGTCTCCACCCAGATGCTGATGGGCATCGCGGCCATCGCGGCGTACGCCTCCGGGCCCGGCCTCGGCAACGAGATCTTCCGCGGCATCGGGTCGCTGGGCAGCAAGAACGCCCTCAACCAGGTGCTCGCGGGCACGCTCGGGATCATCGTCCTGGCGCTGCTGTTCGACGCCGCGTACGTCCTTCTCGGACGGCTGACCATTCCCAGGGGGATCCGTGCCTGAGCGATCCGTGTCCGAGCGATCCGCATCCGAACGGTCCGCGTCCGAGCCGGCGACCACGACCTCCGGTGCCTCCATCGAGCTGGAGAACCTGACCAAGCGGTATCCGGGCAGCGCCGACCCGGCCGTCGAGAGCGTCAACATGGAGATCAAGGCGGGCGAACTCGTCGTCTTCGTCGGGCCGTCCGGCTGCGGAAAGTCCACCACGCTCAAGATGATCAACCGGCTGATCGAACCGACCGGCGGCCGTATCCGCATCGACGGCGAGGACGTCACCGACATCGACCCGGTGAAGCTGCGCCGCAAGGTCGGCTACGCGATCCAGTCGAGCGGGCTCTTCCCGCACATGACCGTCGCCCAGAACATCGCACTCGTCCCGAAGATGATCGGCTGGTCGAAGTCCCGGATCAGGAACCGGGTGGAGGAGATGCTCGACCTGGTCGGTCTTGACGCCGGTGAGTTCCAGGGCCGCTATCCGCGCCAGCTCTCCGGCGGACAGCAGCAACGCGTGGGCGTGGCACGGGCGTTGGCGGCGGATCCGCCGGTGCTGCTGATGGACGAGCCGTTCGGCGCGGTCGACCCGATCACCCGCGACCACCTCCAGGACGAGCTGATCAGGCTCCAGCACGAACTGCACAAGACGATCGTCTTCGTCACCCACGACTTCGACGAGGCGATCAAACTGGGCGACCGGATCGCGGTGTTGCGCGAACGCTCGCACATCGCGCAGTTCGACACCCCGGAGGCGATCCTCACCAACCCGGCGGACGACTTCGTGTCCGGGTTCGTGGGCGCCGGGGCGGCCCTGAAGCGGCTGAACCTGACCCGCGTACGGGATGTAGAGATCACCGACTATCCGACGGTCACCGTCGACGACCCGCTCCAGGACATCTTCAACCGGCTCCGGGACAGCGGCACCAACGAGATCCTGCTGCTCGACAAGCGCGGCCGGCCCTACAAGTGGCTGCGGCGCGGCGACATGATGCGCGCCAAGGGTTCGCTGGCCCGCGCGGGCACGCTGGTCAGCGACACGGTGACCCGGGACGCGACGCTCCGGGACGCGCTGGAGGCGGTGCTCACGGACAACGCGGGGCGGGTCGCGGTCACCGGGCGGCGCGGCGAGTACACCGGCGTCGTCGACATGGAGACGCTGATGAACTCCGTGCACGAACTCCTGGAGGCCGACCGGCTGGAGGCGATGGAGGCCCAGCACGAGCTGGAGGAGGCCCGGGCCCTCCAGACGCACGCCGAGCAGGAAGGCGCCGGCGGGGAGGAGAAGGCGTGACCACGCCCGAGCTGGAAGAAGAGGAGACGGAGGTCGAGGCCCCGCCGCCCGCGACTCCCCCGAAACGCCGGATCACCTGGCAGAAGCTGACCTTCCTGCCCGCAGCCCTGGTGGCGATCCTGCTGGCGACCTGGCTGTGGTTCAACCAGGCCCACCTGGACGCCATTTCGGAGAACGCGCTGTCCAACGGCCAGGTGTCCAAGGCCCTTTGGCAGCACGTCCAGCTGACCGTGATCTCCACGTTCTTCGTGCTGATCATCGCGATCCCGCTGGGCATCCTGCTGACCCGTAGGGCGTTCCGGAAGGCCGCCCCGGTGGCGATGACGTTCGCCAACATGGGCCAGGCCACCCCGGCGATCGGCCTGTTGGCCCTCCTGGTGATCTGGCTCGGCACCGGCGAGAAGGCGGCCCTGATCGGCATCATCATCTACGCCGTCCTGCCGGTCCTGTCCAACACCATCGCGGGCCTGAAGGCCAACGACCCGACGCTCCTCGAAGCCGCCCGAGGCATCGGCATGTCCCAACTCGGCGTCCTGGCCAAGGTGGAGCTCCCGCTCGCCGTCCCGCTGATCCTGGCCGGTGTCCGAACGGCCCTGGTCCTCAACGTCGGTACGGCGACCCTGGCGACGTTCGGCGGGGGCGGCGGCCTGGGCGTCCTGATCACCACCGGCATCACCACCCAGCGCATGCCCGTCCTGGTCCTCGGCTCGATCCTCACGATCAGCCTCGCCCTCCTCGTGGACTGGCTGGCCTCCCTGGTCGAACTGCTGCTGCGGCCAAGGGGATTGGAGGCGGGCTCATGAGACGCACCTGTCTGGTGACGGCCGGTGCGCTGATCTTCGTATCCGGCTGCGGACTGACCAGCGGCTCCCCCATGGTCGACGACGTCAGCCCCGGCACCATCGGCAAGGGCGAGCCCCTCAAGGGCGCCCATCTCACCGTCACCTCCAAGGAGTTCACCGAGCAGCTGATCCTCGGCGCGATGATGGGCATCGCCTTCGAGGCGGCCGGCGCGGACGTCCTCGACCGGACCGGCATCCAGGGTTCGATCGGCGCGCGGGAGGCCGTCAAGTCCGGTGACGCGGACGGGATGTACGAGTACACGGGCACCGCGTGGATCACGTACCTCGGCAACAGCAAGCCGATCACCGACCCGATGAAGCAGTGGCAGGCGGTACGGGACGCGGATCTGAAGAACGGCCTGACCTGGCTGGCCCCTTCGGACCTCAACAACACGTACGCGCTCGCGATGAACCAGGCCAACTTCAAGAAGTACGGCACGAAGACGCTGTCCGAGGTGGCCGCGCTGGCGAAGAAGGATCCGGGCGCGGTGACGCTGTGCGTGGAGAGCGAGTTCGCCAACCGCGCGGACGGGCTGCCGGGCATGGAGAAGGCGTACGGGATGAGTCTCCCGGCGAAGAACATCACGCAGATGGACACCGGGATCATCTACACCCAGGTAAAGAAGGGGAGTTGCACGTACGGCGAGGTCTTCACCACCGACGGGCGCATCAAGTCCATGAACCTCGCGGTGATGGCCGACGACAAGAAGTTCTTCCCCAACTACAACGCGGCGCCCGAGATCAACACGAAGGCGTTGAAGAAGTGGCCGGCGATCGCAAAGGTCCTGGACCCGGTGACGAAGAAGCTGAACAACACGGTGGCGCGGACGCTGAACGCGAAGGTGGATGTCGACGGGGAGGATCCGCATCAGGTGGCGCTGGACTGGATGAAGGCGGAAGGGTTGGTCAAGTAGGGGTGGTGGAGGGCGAGTTACAAAGGACCAGTTGCAAAGAACCCCTTGCAACGACTTCTTTGCAACGCTACCTTTGTACTCATGTACAAGCCCGAACCGTCCAAGTACCGCAATCTCGACGCCCGTTCGCTGCGCGGGATCGCTCACCCGCTGCGGATGCAGCTGCTGAACGCGCTGCGACGGTACGGACCGGCCACCGCGTCGATGCTCGCCGAGCGGCTGGGCGAGTCCAGCGGGGCCACCAGCTACCACCTGCGCCAACTGGCCACACACGGGTTCGTCGAAGACGCCCCGGAGCGCGGCAAGGGGCGGGAGCGCTGGTGGCAGGCGGTCGAGCAGGGCATTGGCTTCGACGAGAACCTGCTCGTCGACGCGGACCCGGCGGTGCGTGGCGCGGCCGACACGTTCCTGCACGAGGTGGCGACCACCCATGCCCGTGAGCTGTCGACCTGGGTCGGCACCCGGGAGGACTGGCTGCCCAAGTGGTCCCACTCGACCGACATGAGCGACTGGACCGTACGCCTGACGCCCGAACGTACCCGTGAACTCGTGGGAAAGATCCACGAGTTGCTCGAAAGCTATGAGGGCGAGGACACGCCCGACGCGGAGCAGGTGCGCTTCCACCTGCATGCCTTCCCGACCGAATCAGAATGAGACGAGGCAGACCCCGATGCACCCGGAAACCCACCTCCAGTTGCACCACACCCGCGCCGCCGAACTCCAGGCCGAGGCAGCCGCCCACCGCCTCGCCGCCCAGGCCAGGCGCCCCCGCGAACTCCGTAGCCGCCTCGGCTGGACCCTCGTAGAACTGGGCCTGCGCCTGGCCGCCACCCCGAACGGTGCGAAGCCGGCCGTCGCCTAACAGCCCGGCACGGAACCCTTACCCGTCTCCAGCGCCTCCAGCGCGCTCACCGCGCCCTTCAGCGTGGTCACCGCGACCAGTCGTAGACCCTTGGGCAGTTCGGACTTGGCGTCCGAGCACTCGGCCTTCGGTACCAGGAACACCGTCGCACCGTCACGGCGCGCGGCCTGGGTCTTGAGGGCCACTCCCCCGACCGCGCCCACCGTGCCGTCGGTGCCGATCGTCCCCGTACCGGCGATGGTGCGACCGCCCGTCAGATCGCCGCCGTCGCCGTCGCCGTTCAGCTTGTCGATGATGCCCAGGGTGAACAGCAGCCCCGCGCTGGGGCCGCCGACATCGGCCAGCTTGAGCGTGACCTTGACGTTCTTGTCGCTGAGGTTCAGGTAGTCGAGCGCGGCCGTGGTCGCGTCGTCCTGCGACTCCTGCATCTGCTCCGTGTTGTGCTGCTCGATCTCCTTGACGCTGTTGCCGCTCGGGTAGACCGAGTCACGCGGCATGACCGCCCGATCGGTACGGAACCAGCTGTCGATCACATCGCTCAGCGAGACATGCTGATCGGGTCCGGTCGCCTCGATCGTCGTCATGCGCAACTGACCGCTCGTCGTGCGCACCGGCGCCCCGGAGATGGTGATCACCGGGGTGCCCTTGTTCTCGCCGAGCACGTTCGCGGTCAGACCGGGCTGCGCCAGCGAGAAGGGCAACGGCGCGAGGCCCGCCGTGGCGAGCAGTGCCACGACAGGCAGGGCGCAGACGGCTACGGCCTGGGGGCGCGTGAGGCGAGAGAGGAGCACGGGATCAATCTAACGCGACGGCCACTTCCGGCCAGGCGCCGGTCACCCCACACCCCCGACGGCCTCAGCGCAGCGCTTCGGCGACCTCGCGCGCCGCGTCGACGACCCGCGGCCCCACCCGCTCGGGCACCGCGTCGGCCAGCATCACCACGCCGACGCTGCCCTCGACCCCCGTGACGCCCAGCAGCGGCGCGGCGGCTCCGCTCGCTCCCGCCTCCAACTCGCCGTGCGTCAAGGTGTATCCGGGTTCGTCCGCGGCCTGGCGCCGGGCGGCGAGGATCGCGCGGCCTGCGGCTCCCCGGTCCAGCGGGTGGCGGAAGCCGGCCCGGTAGGCCACGTGGTAGTCGGTCCAGGTCGGCTCGACCACGGCGACGGCGAGGGCGTCCGCCCCGTCGACCAGGGTGAGGTGAGCGGTCGCCCCGATGTCCTCGGCGAGCGAGCGCAGCGCGGGGAGCGCCGCCTCGCGTACGAGGGGGTGCACCTGGCGGCCGAGCCGCAGCACGCCGAGCCCGACTCGGGCTCGGCCGCCCAGGTCACGGCGTACCAGTGCGTGCTGTTCGAGGGTGGCCAGCAACCGGTACACGACGGTCCGGTTGACGCCCAGTTTGTTGGACAGTTCGGTGACGGTCAGCCCGTGGTCCGTATCGGCCAGCAGTTTGAGGACGCGCAGTCCCCGGTCGAGCGTCTGGGAGGTCTCCGCGGTCACGACGCCCACTCCTTAAGTGGTGAGGCGGCGGCCTCCTCGCGGCGGATGCGTCACCGAGTCCCGTCAGTGACGCGCTACAGAGGCCGCCGATCGGCGAGGCGGCCCGGCGTGTCCGGGCCCAGTCGCTTCACGGCTGCGCTCCGCGGCGGCGCTGCCACGGGGCGTGTGCGTAGCGGGACACTAGCGAAGCGGGTTCGCTGAGCGGAAGTCTCCGTCCAGAATCCGGTCACCGACTGGTACGGACCGGTTCGCTACATGGCGACATGTCCTGACCTGGGGATCGCCCGTGCGCAAATTCCGCACAGATGTGCGGGTCGACGGCCCATCCGTTGCGCGGGTCGGCGGCGCATCCGTCGCACGGGTCGACCGAGGAGTTGAACCGGCAGCGGGACCGGCGGATCACTTCATGCGCGTGGCCCACTCCTGGACCTTCGCGATGCGCTGCCTCAGCTGCCCGGCCGTGGCCTCGGCGCTCGGCGGGCCGCCGCAGGTGCGGCGCAGCTCGGTGTGGATGACGCCGTGCGGTTTGCCCGTCTGGTGGACGTACGCGGAGACCATGGTGTTGAGCGACTTCCGCAGCTCCATCATCTCCTTGTGGGAGACGACGGGCCGCCGCTCGGCGGGCAGTTCGAGCAGGTCGGCTTCCTCGTCCGGCTTCTTGCGGCTGTGCGCGATCTGCCGGGCCTGCCGCTTCTGGAGCAGCATCTGCACCTGGTCGGGTTCGAGGAGTCCGGGGATGCCGAGGTAGTCCTGCTCCTCCTCGCTCCCCGGGTGCGCCTGCATGCCGAACTCAGCGCCGTCGTAGAGCACCCGGTCGAAGACGGCCTCGGACTCCAGGGCCTCGAAGGCGAACTGCTCCTGCTCGCCGGTGTCCTCGTCCTGCTCCTTGTTCGCCTCCTCCATCTCCTTCTCGGACTCGGCGTACGGGTCCTCCTCGCCCTCCTTCTTCGGCTTGTCGAGGGCGTGGTCGCGCTCGACCTCCATCTCGTTGGCGAAGGTGAGGAGGTCGGGGACGGTCGGCAGGAAGACGGAGGCGGTCTCACCGCGCCGCCGGGACCGTACGAAACGGCCGACGGCCTGGGCGAAGAAGAGAGGGGTGGAGATGGTGGTGGCGTAGACGCCGACGGCGAGCCGAGGCACGTCGACGCCCTCCGACACCATCCTCACCGCGACCATCCACCGGTCGTTGCTCGCCGCGAAGTCGTCGATGCGCTTGGAGGCACCGGTGTCGTCGGACAGGACGACGGTCGCCTTGCTGCCGGTGATCTCGCGGATCAGCTTGGCGTAGGCGCGCGCGGAGTCCTGGTCGGTGGCGATGACGAGGGCGCCGGCGTCCGGGATGCCCTTCCTGACCTCGGTCAGCCGCTGGTCGGCGGCGCGCAGCACGCTCGGCATCCATTCGCCGCGCGCGTCCAGCGCCGTACGCCAGGCCTGACTGATCGCGTCCTTCGTCATCGGCTCGCCGAGCCGCGCGGCGATCTCGTCGCCCGCCTTGGTCCGCCAGCGCATGTTGCCGCTGTAGGAGAGGAAGATGACGGGCCGCACGACGCCGTCGCTGAGCGCGGAGCCGTAACCGTAGGTGTAGTCGGCGGACGACCGCCGAATCCCGTCGTTCCCTTCTTCATACGTCACGAAGGGAATGGGATTGGTGTCGGACCGGAACGGCGTACCGGTCAGCGCGAGCCGCCGGGTGGCCGGCTCGAAGGCTTCGAGGCAGGCCTCACCCCACGACTTGCTGTCACCGGCGTGGTGGATCTCGTCCAGGATGACGAGGGTCTTGCGCTGCTCGACACGGTTGCGGTGCAGCATCGGCCGTACGCCGACACCGGCATAGGTGACGGCGACGCCCTGGTAGTCCTTGCCGAGCGGCCCGGCGCTGTACTCGGGATCCAGCTTGATCCCTATCCGCGCGGCCGCCTCCGCCCACTGCTTCTTCAGGTGCTCGGTCGGCGCGACCACGGTCACCTGCTGCACGACATGGTGGTGCAGCAGCCAGGAGGCGAGGGTGAGCGCGAAGGTCGTCTTGCCGGCACCGGGGGTCGCGACCGCGAGGAAGTCCCGCGGCTGCTCCTGGACATACCTCTCCATCGCACCTTGCTGCCAGGCACGCAGCTTGCCGGCGGTGCCCCAGGGGGCGCGTCCGGGGAAGGCGGGAGAGAGGTGGTGGGAGCTGGTGGAGGAGGCGGCGGTGGTAGTCACGGTCTCCGGGTTCGGGAGTAGGGCGGCTCGGCTACGTGTGGCATCTGCTACGTATGGAATCGGCTACGTATGACAACCGGGCCACCCTACCGGCGGGCCGGTGGTGTCAACGTGCGGACGACGCCGGGGTGCCCTGGGATGGGACTGAGGTCACAGATCCCGGGAGCGTCAGCGCGCGAAGCGCGGCAGCTGGGCAGCGATCTTGGGTACGTCCAGAGCGCCTTGGCAGACGTCCAGTACGAACTGTTCCGCCTCGTCCACGTCGAAGTCCGCGTCCAGGGGGTGTCCGTTCATGTGCAGGAAGACCCAGGTCGCGTACCAGGCGATCCGCTTGTTCCCGTCCACGAGGGCATGGTTTCGGGCGAGGGACTCCATGAGCGCGGCGGCTTTCTGCCATACGTCCGGATAGGCGTCCTGCCCGAACACACTCGACTGGGGGCGCACGAGCGCCGAGTCGAGAAGCCCGTAGTCACGCACCTCGTCCGTGCCGAGCCGCTTCGTGAGGTCGAGCTGCTCGGAAAGGGTGAGGTAGTCCATCAGGCGAGCCTCCGGTTCAACTCGGCGCTGGCGTTCAGCACATGCTCGGCCGCCTCATCGAACAGTCGCGCACGCTCGTTCACCGCCGCGATCACCGCGTCGTGCGCGAAGGCCTGCATGCTGAGCCCCTCCACCGCCGCGCGGTCGCGCAGGGCATCGAGCTCTTCGTCCGTGAATCGCAGGTTCAGTCCAGCCACGCCTCAACGGTACCCAGCGGTACCACGTGGTATCACCGCGCTTCCGTCCGCACCCGCGTGCTCACCCAGGCCCCCACCAACGCCACGCCCGCCATCGGCAGAAACACCGCGGCAAAGGCCCCCGGGTGGGACCCGCCTCCGGCCGAGACGACACCCTGCCCCTGTCTCTTCTACCCCTCTGCCGCTGCCGACGAGGAAGCGAGTGTCGCTACC
>NZ_JBLTJC010000360.1:0-10282 GCF_048158785.1 Streptomyces colwelliae
TCGAACAGGCCGAGGCCGCGCTCGTCGAGCACTATCCACGGCTCGTCCGGCTCGCCTATCTGGTGCTCCCCCCGAGCCTCGGCCGCAACCGGCGCGTCCTGACCGCGCACGCCCTCACCCAGCGCGCGGGAGGCCCCGATGTCACCGCAGACGACACCGCAGACGTCACCGCCGTCACTTGGTCCGGAGTTCCACGACATCGCCAAGCGCGTGAACAACTGGGGCCGTTGGGGGTCGGACGACGAGATCGGCACGCTGAACCTAATCACCGACGACGTGATCCGGGCCGCCGCCACCGAGATCCGTACCGGCCGCCGCATCCCCCTCGCCCTCCCCCTCCAACAGGACGGCGTGCAGACGGGGTTGATCCCCGGCCGGATCAACCCCCTGCACGCGATGGTGCAGATCAACCAGGAACTCTTCGGCCCGGGAACGGTCGCGTGCAGCGACGACGCCGTGACGATGGGACTCCAGGCGGGCACGCACTGGGACGCACTGACCCACGTCTCGCACTCCGGGAAGCTCTACAACGGCCGCCCGGCCGGCACCGTGACCCCGCACGGCGGCGCCGAGTTCAGCGGGATCGACAAGGCCCGGCACATCGTCTCGCGCGGGGTCCTGCTCGACGTGGCACGCGCGCGTGGCGTCGATCGACTCGAAGGCGGCCACGCCGTCACCCCGGAAGACCTCGAAGCCGCCGAGGAGTTCGCCGGCACACAGGTCCGCGCCGGAGACATCGTGCTCGTACGGACCGGGCAGGTGCAGGTGTATCTGGCCGGCGACAAGCACGGGTACGGCTATCCGTCACCCGGGCTGTCGGTCCGTACGCCGGAATGGTTCCACGCGCGCGATGTCGCGGCGGTCGCCAACGACACCCTGACCTTTGAGATATTTCCGCCGGAAATAGACGACTTGTGGCTGCCGGTGCACGCTCTCGATCTGGTCGAAATGGGCATGGTGCAGGGCCAGAACTGGAATCTCGAAGAGTTGTCCACAGCCTGTGGACAAGAGAACCGCTACACGTTCTTCCTGTCGGCGATGCCCGAACCTTTCGTGGGCGCGACGGGAACCCCGGTGGCCCCGATCGCCATCCTCTAGGACAGTCCGGTTTTGACGAGGGCCGGACTTACGGTCGGATGGCGGCCCGCTACTGCCCGCCCCGAGCACGGCACCGCGTGCCGCCATCCGACTCCGGCGCCCCGTCCTGGCCCCCGGCCCCGAGGGGACCCACGCCGAACGCGACCCACACTCGCCGAGGGCCCCCGTCACCGAAGCCCTCGTCGTCCCCTCGCGGCGAATCGCTGCCCACAAGCGTGACCAT
This sequence comes from Streptomyces colwelliae, assembly GCF_048158785.1. Classification (NCBI taxonomy): domain Bacteria; kingdom Bacillati; phylum Actinomycetota; class Actinomycetes; order Kitasatosporales; family Streptomycetaceae; genus Streptomyces; species Streptomyces colwelliae. The sequence continues at coordinate 1,322 of NZ_JBLTJC010000360.1, forward strand.
GCGGTCACGTCGCGTCAACGCCCATCCGGGGATTTGTTCGGTAAGCCCCATTTATCGCAGGGCGCGCAAGGAAGCACAGCCCGGCGCATCTCCGCCCGGCACTTGCACGCAGCACCTACACGGCCTCGTACGCGAAGCCCTCGAACTCGAAGCCCTCGTACGCCGTGACACCGCCCCCGAACGCGGCCGCGGCCTCCCGGGGTTCACTGCTCCGGTCGATCTCGCACCAGATGCGCTTGCCGGTGCCCTCGGCGCTCCAGCCCCAGCGGTCGGCGAGGCCGTCCACCAGGGCCAGGCCGCGGCCGCCGGTCTCGTCGCCGTCCGCGCAGCGCGGTACGGGGGCCTTGCAGCTGGTGTCGGCGACCTCCAGCCGTACGGTGGCCGACTCGGTCGCCACACCCGGCAGGGAGAGCCGCAGCACGGCCGGACATCCCGTGTGCACCACGGCGTTGGTGACCAGCTCGGAGACGAGCAGGATCAGCGTCTCCGCGAGTGGTTCGTCGGCCTCTATCCCGGACCCGGCGAGCCGTGAGCGCGCCCACCGCCGGGCTCGCCCCACCTCAGCGGGGTCGGGCCGGATCTCCAGCTGCACTTGAAGCACCTGCACCGCTCACACCATCCGAACCGGCGGACACTTGGCCTCGCGCCTCACGAGGGCCACGATCGTAGCCATTTCCTGCATGACCAGAACAACGGCCAGAACAAGGGTCACGGAACGTGAATCCCTTGCGAGACAGCATGGTTGACGTTCAGTCACCCCAACAAGCGCTTCGGGCATATTCCAGCGCGAAGGAGTACGTGTGCGGGATACTGTGCGACGCTCACCGCGAGAAGTCGAACAGGCAGGGGTGAAAGCCTGTTCTGCCGTGCGAACGGCGGCGCGCACCGCCCGATCCGGGGCCGCCTCACAGGCAACACCGGCATGGCTCGTACCTTGAACCACTCGCATCCCACACAAGGTACCGGAGCCCACAGACGACTCCAGGCCGTGACGAGTCACGCGTAGGACACAACCCGATATCAACGCTCCGTGATTCCGCCGTGCCACGATCCGCGACACCGTTGTCAGGCCCGCTCCCGTCGCCGCAGGCCGGCGCCCCGCTAGGCCGCGCGGGCCAGCAGATCCGCCGCGAGCAACTCCTCACTCTCCGTGCCCCCACCGCCACGTTGAGCGCGCACCCACGCCCGTTTCAGGTGCAGATGGACCTCGGACTCCCAGGTGAAGCCCATCCCGCCATGCACCTGCAAACAGTCCCGGGCTCCCCGCACGGCCGCCTCGTCGGCCAACAACCGCGCCGCGGCGATGTCCACCGCATCCCCGGTCACGGCCGCCGCGTACACGGCGGCCCGCGCCACCTCCACCCGCACCAACGACTGCGCGCACAGATGCTTGACGGCCTGAAACGCCCCGATCGGCTGCCCGAACTGCTCCCGCGTCCGGGCGTGTTGCACCGCCAGCCCGCACACCCGCGCGGCAGTGCCGAGCTGCTCGGCAGCGGTGAGAAGAACAGCGACAGACTCGACACGCGCCGGAGCCGGCACCCGATGCAACGGCGTCAACGGATCCACCGACCGCAGCGCTACGGCCCCCTCGGCCCCCGGCAACACGACATCGGCCTCGTCCAGCCACTCCACAAGACTCCCGTCGACGGCGGCGACAACCGTCTCCCCGGTGGCCGCACCCGGCACCACCCCGGCAGCAAGATGAGTCGCCACCAAGGGCCCCGGCACCAACGCCCACCCAAGTTCCTCAAACACCAACACGGCTTCGGGCAGGCCGAGTCCGGCTCCCCCATCCACTTCCGGTAACCGAAGTGAGAACACCCCAAGCTTCCCAAGAGCCCGCCACAGACCCCGGTCCAGCCGAGGAGCGCCCTTTAGGGGCGCGGGACTGTATCTATTAGCGGCTCCGCCGCGGGGCGCGACCAGCCACGACGAACCCGCAGCCGACGAACGACCGACCACATCCCGCACAGCAGCCCGCAACGCCTCCTGCTCCCCGGTCAGTTGAAACCGCACCGCTCACCTCCCCTTCGGCAACCCAAGAATCCGCTCAGCCACAATGTTCTGCTGAATCTGCGACGTACCCGCGGCGATCGTGTACGACAGCGACGACAGCCGATCCAGCACCCAAGGCCGATCAAGATCAAGGGAGTTCGCCCCAAGGACATCCGCCGCAACGTCGTACAACTCCTGTCGCGCATGCGAATACCGCAACTTGAAAACCGACCCCCCGACCCCCGGCACTCCCCCACTCGCCTCGGCCTCACTCACATTCCACTGAGTAAGCCGCCACAACGCCCGGAACTCCGCGTTCAACCGCCCCAATTGACGCCTGAGCACCGGATCATCCCAGCGCCCATTCCGCCGCGCCTCCACGGCCAGTTCACCCAACACCCGCCGACAGGCGACAACTTCACCCACGAAAGCCGTACCCCGCTCGAACGACAGGGTCACCATGGTCACGCGCCACCCGTCGTTCTCGTCCCCCACCCGATTACCGACCGGCACCCGCACCTCGTCAAGAAACACCTCGGCGAACTCCGCAGACCCGGCCAGCGTCCGCAACGGCCGTACGGTGATCCCCGCCGCGTCCATGGGCATCGCGAGCCAGCTGATCCCCCGGTGCTTGGGCGCCGCAGGATCCGTCCGGACCAACAGCTCGCACCAGTCGGCGACTTCGGCATGCGAGGTCCAGATCTTCGAACCAGTCACCACATAGTCGTCGCCGTCCCGCCACGCGCGCGTGCGCAGTGCCGCGAGGTCGGAACCGGCGTCCGGTTCGCTGAAGCCCTGGCACCACACCTCGTCGCCGCGCAGCACCGGCGGCAGCCAGCGCTCCCGCTGCTCGGCCGTGCCCTCGGCGGCTATCGTCGGCCCGGCGTGCAACAGCCCCACGAAATTGGCCCCTACGTAGGGCGCGCCCGCCTTTTCCGTCTCCTCCAGGAAGATCAGCCGGGTCGTCGGGGACGCGCCCCAGTGCACGTCGGCGTACCCGGCGTCGTACAACATCCGCTGCCAGCCGAGGTCGTAGGCGCGGCGGGCCGGCCAGTCGTCCGGCGACGGCTTGGAAGGCAGCGTCGGCAGCACCTTCGCCAGCCACTCCCTCAAACGCCCCCGGAACTCGTCCTCCTCGGCCGTGTACGAGAGATCCATCAGCGATCCATCACCGGTCGAGGTCCAGGCCCAGCATGCGGATCGCGTTGCCCCGCATCAGCTTGTAGACCGTCTCGTCGTCGAGGCCCTTCACATGGTCGAGGGCGACCTCCTTGGTGTGCGGGAAGGTCGAGTCGACGTGCGGGTAGTCGGTCTCGAAGGTCGCGTTGTCCCGGCCCACCACGTCCAGCGAAGCGACGCCGTGCTTGTCGCGGAAGAAGCAGCAGAACATCTGGCGGTAGTAGTACGTGGAGGGCGGCTCGGGGATCAGGTCGCGCACCCCGCCCCACGCGCGGTGCTCCTCCCACACGTCGTCGGCGCGTTCCAGGGCGTACGGGATCCAGCCCATCTGCCCCTCGGAATAGGCGAGTTTGAGGGTCGGGAACTTCACGAGGACGCCGCTGAAGAGGAAGTCCATCATCGAGGCCATCGCGTTGTTGAAGGAGAGCGAGGCCTGTACGGCGGGGGGCGCGTCCGGTGATGCGGCGGGCATCTGGGAGCTGCTGCCGATGTGCATGTTGACGACGGTCCCCGTCTCCTGGCAGACCTCGAAGAACGGGTCCCAGTAGCCGGAGTGGATGGAGGGCAGTCCGAGGTAGGTGGGGATCTCGGAGAAGGTCATCGCCCGTACGCCGCGTGCCGCGTTCCGTCGGATCTCCTCGACCGCCAACTCGACGTCCCACAAAGGGATCAGGCACAGCGGGATGAGCCGGCCGCCGCTGTCGCCGCACCACTCCTCGACCATCCAGTCGTTGTAGGCGCGCACGCAGGCGAGCGCGACCTCCTTGTCGTGCGCCTCGGCGAAGGTCTGGCCGCAGAAGCGCGGGAAGGTCGGGAAGCAGAGCGAGCCCTCGACGTGGTTGAGGTCCATGTCCGCGAGCCGCGCCTTGGGGTCCCAACAACCCCTGCGCATCTGCTCGCGGGTGATGCCCTCCAGGGTCATCTCGTCGCGGTCGAAGCCGACGGCGGCGATGTTGCGCTTGTACGGGAACTTGAGGTCCTCGTAGATCCACCAGTCGGTGGGCGGGCCGTCCGGGTCCATCGTGATCTGGTATTTGCCCGCCACGTAGGCGAGTTCGCCGATGCCGGCGGTGAGCGGCTGGGGGCCGCGGTCCCGGTACTTCTTCGGCAGCCAGGTCTCGAAGAGGTGCGCGGGTTCGATCACGTGATCGTCGACGCTGATGATGCGGGGCAGTTCGGTGGTCATGGGTTCCCCTCCGGCGGGACGGTACTTATCTGATGACCCGTCAGATAGCATGTCACCTGACGAGTCGTCAGCCAAGGAGGGGGACCATGAACGAGACGCCGCACTCCCTGAGTTCCTCCCGCACCCTGTGGGAACTGGTCGCCCGCCGCGCCGAATTGACCCCCGACCGCCCGGTCCTCCTCCAGGACGACCGCGCCCTGACCTTCGGCGAGTTGCGCGACCGGTCGGAGCGCGTCGCGGCCGGTCTGTACGGCATGGGCGTCCGCCCCGGCACGGTCGTCGCCTGGCAGCTGCCCACCCGCGTCGAGACGGCCCTGCTCTCCTTCGCCCTGGCCCGCCTGGGCGCCGTACAGACACCGGTGATCCCCTTCTACCGCGACCGCGAAGTCGGCTTCGCGCTAAGGGAGTCGAAGGCGGAGTACTTCGCGGTGCCGGGCACCTGGCGCGGCTTCGACTACGCGGAGATGGCGCGACGGCTCGGCGCGAAGGGGATCTTCGAGGCGTACGACGGCGCTCAACTCCCGGACGGCGACCCGGCCTTGCTGCCGCCCCCGCCCACCGACGGCACCTCCGTCCGCTGGATCTACTGGACCTCCGGCACCACCTCCGACCCCAAAGGCGTGCTGCACACGGACCGTTCACTGATCGCGGGCGGCTCGTGCCTCGCGCACGCGCTGCGGCTGAGCGCGGACGACGTGGGGTCGATGGCCTTCCCATACGCGCACATCGCCGGGCCCGACTACACGGTGATGCTGCTGCTTTACGGCTTCCCGGCGGTGATGTTCGAGCAGTTCGCGCTCCCGGACGCGCTGGACGGGTACCGCAAGCACGGGGTGACGGTCGCCGGCGGCTCAACCGCCTTCTATTCCATGTTCCTTGCCGAGCAGCGCAAGCAGCCGGGGACCAAGGTGATTCCCTCGCTACGGCTGCTCGCGGGCGGCGGTGCGCCCAAGCCGCCGGAGGTCTACCACTCCGTCGTACGGGAGATGGGCGTCCAGCTCACCCACGGATACGGCATGACCGAGGTGCCGATGATCACGATGGGGGCGCCAGACGACACCGTGGAGAATCTGGCGACGACCGAGGGGCGGCCGCCGGACGGGATGGAGATACGGATCGCGGCGGGCGGGGAGGTGCGGTTGCGCGGGGAAGCCGTGTGTCAGGGGTACTTGGACCCGGCGCAGACGGCCGAGGCCTTCGATGGGGACGGCTTCCTGCGCACCGGGGACCTCGGGGCATTGACCGGGACCGGGCACCTCATCCTCACCGGGCGGCTGAAGGACGTGATCATCCGCAAGGGGGAGAACATCTCGGCCAAGGAGATCGAGGATCTGCTGGCCGCGCATCCGGGCGTCGGGGACGTGGCCGTCGTGGGGCTGCCGGACGCGGAGCGTGGGGAGCGGGTCTGCGCGGTGGTCGAACAGCCGCCGGGGGCAGGCGAGTTGACCCTGTCCGCCGTGACGGACTATCTGCGCGCGGAAGGGCTGTCCGTGCACAAGCTGCCGGAGCAGCTGGAGATCGTGGACGCCCTTCCGCGCAACGACGCCTTGCGCAAGGTGCTCAAGTACAAGCTGCGGGAGCGTTATTCGGATCCCGGGACTATTCAGGGACGGTGAAGTAGCGGGCGAAGGAGGAGATGATCTCCGCCTCGCCGACCTTGCCGTCGCTGTCCGTGTCGAGGGCGTCGGCCGCCATGGCGGCGATGTCGGCGGGCACGCCGAGGGCCTTGAGGACGCGCACGGTGTCCGCGATGGTGGCCGAGCCGTCGCCGTCCGGGTCCGCGACGTCGAGGGCCGCGTGCAGGAAGGGGCGGCCGATCTCGGCGAAGCGCTCCGGGTTGTCGCGCAGGCGCTTGACCGCTCCGTTCACGAACTCCTCGCGGCTGACGCGCTGGTCGCCGTCCCGGTCGGCGATGCCGGCCATGCCCTGCCAGAACGCCTCCGCGCCGATGTACAGGGCCTGGCCCTTGTCGGAGCGGGCCGCCGTACCGAACTCCGCGAGCAGCGCCTTGGCCGCCGAGCTGAAGTCCTCCCGGTCGATGAAGCCGTTGCCGTCCTGGTCGAAGGTGGCGAACCGGGCGGCGATCCGTCGCTCGTACTCGGTGCTGACCATGTCTTTCGGGCCGCCTTACTCATGTGGGGTGCGCTTGGCAGGGAGCGTACGACGCCGGGGCGGGTCCGGGAGCGGAAAACGACGCTTGTACCAAGACCGGGGAAATTCCGAAACAACGACGTCACGCCGTCAACCCACGGCGTCACGCCGAGAGGGGGTCCGCCTCGTCCTCGGGCTCGTCCTCGGGCGCCTCTTCTGTGGCCGTCATCACATCGGAATAGACGTCGAAGAGGCGGCGCACCCCGAGCGCGCCGAGGACCCGGTTGACGTGCGAGCCGTCGACCGCGCCCTGCGCCGGCAGCACCACGCGCAGGTGACCCTGGCAGGAACGGATCAGGCGGCGGGAGGCGATGAGCACGCCGACGCCGCTGGAGTCGCAGAACAGCACCTCGGAGAGGTCCAGGACCAGACTGTGCCGCCCCTCGGCCACCACGTCGTGCACCCGCTGGCGCAGCACCGGCGAGGTCACCAGGTCCAGTTCGCCGGACACGAGGAGTACGGACCAGCCGCCGCGCTCGCCGTCGTTCACTTTGAAGGCCACCATCGCGCCTCTCGCTAGCCGGAACTCCCGGAAACCGTCCGGAAACGGAAGCCGTACCTACGCTTCCTTGCAGCGCGGCTGCCCAGCGGCCGTTCCCTGAAACACGGGGGAAGAAACGGAAACCGTCCGGAAGAGGCTTGTTTTAGTCGCCTTCGATCCTGTTCGATCAGATGTGGGTGGGGTAGGCGCAGATCCGTTACCACTCGCGCCGCTTCGGGGGCGTGCAATTGCACAATGGGGGGTGCGCTGTCAGACGTGCCCACTACATTCGAAGAAACGGTGAGCGCACGCTTGACTCGGGCACAGGCACGGTGAGGGGGCCGCATGGCGACGAAGGACGCACCGCCCCGTTGGGACCGCAAGATGCAGCAGCGGCTGGCCCGCGGCGAGGCGGCGGCCCTCGGTGAGCTGTACGACCGCTTCGCCTCCCTCGTGCACTCCCTCGCCCACCGCGTGCTGGGCGACGAGCGCGCCGCCGACGGCATCACCCGCGAGGTCTTCGCCCACGTGTGGGAGCACCCCGACGCCTACGACCCCAAGCAGGGCCCCCTGCGCTCCTGGGTGGCCGCGCTGACCCACCGCCTCGCCGTGCAGCGCCTGCGCGCCACCGAGACCGTCGCCCTCGCCCACAGCGGCGAGGGCTCCACCGAGGAGCTGGAGCGCAAGGTCCGCCGCGCCTCCGTCGCCGCCCGCGCCGACTACATCGTCACGTCCATGCCCGCCCCGCTGCGGGCCGCCCTGGAGCTGGCCTACTTCCAGCGCCGTGACTACCGCCAGACCGCCGTCGACCTCGGCGTCACCGAGGACGAGGCCCGCCGCCGCCTCCGCCTCGGCCTCCAACTGCTGTCCACCGCCCACGACTCCGGCGCACCGCCGGGAGCGGGGGGTCGGGCGTGAGCGACGCGTGGCGGGAGGGCTTCGAGAGGCACGAGAGGTACGGCGAAGGGGCCGGGGAAGGTGAGGAGGTCGTGCCGGCGCAGGGTGGGTCCGGTGGTCCGGGTGGGCCTGCGAGGCCTGGTGACCCCGAGGAGGGCCGCCCTGTGAACGACGGCTCCGGGAACGGCGGTTCGGTGAACGACGACGGCATGCACGGCGGGCCGGACGATCCCGGCGGCGGCGGACCCGCGAACAGTGGTCCCGTGAGCGGCGACGGCGAGCCGCCGCGGATCCCGATGCCCCGTGCCTCCGTGGAGGACACCGGTCGCCCGCTGCCCGAGCTCGACGCGGCCGAGTCCCAGGCCGTGCCACTGGTCCTGGAACACCGGGTGCTGAAGGCTCTGCTCGGCGCGTGGGCGCTGGCCGCGTGTTCGGCGGCGGAGACGGCGGCCGTGGAGGAGCACCTCGGCGAGTGCGGTGCCTGCGCGGACGAGGCGCTACGGCTGCGCGGCGCGGTCGGGCTGCTGCACCCCGTCGAGCCCCTCGACCTCGACCCCGGCCTGCGCACCCGCGTCCTGACCAGTTCCTTCGATCGCCGGCCGCCGCGTATCCCGGTGCCGGAGTGGGCTACGCCGTACGACGCGGAGACCGCCCGCCTGGACGCCCTGTTGCAGGACATAGGTGACGCCGAGTGGCACGCGCCCGTGCGGCTGCGCTGGTTCGAGGGCGACGGGCCGACGAGCCGTCGTACGACTGTCGCCGGGGTCATCGCGCATCTGCTGACCGTCGACGGCCTGGTCGCGGCGGCACTGGGGCTCGACGACCCGCTGACCGGGGAGGCCGCCAAGGCCATGACGCCGGCCGCGCGCACCGAGGCGTATTGGAACTCGTCGCACTTCCCGCCGACCGGTCGCCCCAGATGCCGAGGAGGTCGTCGACGGCCTGCCGCCGCAACTCCAACTCTAGGTTGGGTAGCAGTAGATGAACGGTCAGCGACAGGGAACCATGTAGGGGGAAGGTGGTCAGCATGTTCGACAGGCCCCGCAAGTCCTTCGCCAGATTCCTCAAG
>NZ_JBLTJC010000361.1:0-10249 GCF_048158785.1 Streptomyces colwelliae
CCCCAACCCCCGCCGAATCCGACTGGCGCCCACGAAGTTTTACGTATAACCTCACCCGTCAATCCCGCCAACAGGAACCTGCACGGAGACCCCCGATGAGTCGCATCGCCCTGGTCACCCTCGTCGTCGACGACTACGACGAGGCGATCCGCTTCTACACCGAAGCCCTCGGCTTCCGCCTCGTCGAGGACGCGCCCCGTCCGGACGGCTCCCGCTGGGTCGTCGTGACGCCGCCCGGCGTGGACGGTTCCGGGACCGGGCTGCTGCTCGCCCGTGCCAAGGGTGAGGATCAGGGTGCCCGGGTCGGTGACCAGACCGGCGGCCGTGTCGGCTTCTTCCTGCACACCGACGACTTCGCCCGCGACCACGCCCGCATGCTCGCCGCGGGCGTGACGTTCCTGGAGGAGCCGCGGCACGAGTCGTACGGTTCCGTCGCCGTCTTCCAGGACCTGTACGGAAACCGCTGGGACCTGCTCCAACCCGCCGCCTGACCCCCGTACCGCCTGCCCTCCCGCTCACCGAACGACGACCGAGGAACGACCGCACATGTCATCTACGCGCATAGACGCCGACACTCTCCGCCGGCTCCCCAAGGCCGTGCTGCACGACCACCTCGACGGCGGCCTGCGCCCCGCCACCGTGGTGGAGCTCGCGGAGGCGGTCGGGCACACGCTGCCCACCACCGACCCGGACGAGCTGGCCGCCTGGTACTTCGACGCCGCCAACTCCGGTGATCTGGTGCGCTACATCGCCACCTTCGAGCACACCCTCGCCGTGATGCAGAACCGCGAGGGCCTGCTGCGCACCGCCGAGGAGTACGTCCTCGACCTGGCGGCCGACGGCGTCGTCTACGGCGAGGTGCGCTACGCCCCCGAGCTGAACACCAACGGCGAACTCACGCTCGCCGAGGTCGTCGAGACCGTCCAGGAGGGGCTCGCGGCCGGTATGGCCAAGGCCGCCGCGGCCGGAACGCCGGTCCAGGTGCGGACGTTGCTGTGCGGGATGCGGATGTTCGACCGGGTCGGTGAGGCCGCCGACCTCGCGGTGGCCTTCCGGGACGCCGGTGTCGTCGGCTTCGACATCGCCGGTGCCGAGGACGGCTTCCCGCCCGCCGACCACCTCGCCGCCTTCGAGCACCTGCGCCGCGAGAGCGTCCCGTTCACCATCCACGCCGGTGAGGCCCACGGCCTGCCCAGCATCCACCAGGCCCTCCAGGTGTGCGGCGCCCAGCGCATCGGCCACGGCGTCCGCATCACCGAGGACATCGTCGACGGCAAGCTCGGCCGCCTCGCGGGCTGGGTGCGGGACCGCCGTATCGCCCTGGAGATGTGCCCGACCTCCAACCTCCAGACGGGCGCGGCCACTTCGATCGCCGAGCACCCCATCACCGCCCTGAAGGACCTCGGCTTCCGCGTCACCCTCAACACCGACAACCGACTGGTGTCCGGTACGACGATGACGCGCGAGATGTCCCTCCTGGTCGAGCAGGCGGGCTGGACGGTCGAGGACCTGCGCACCGTCACGGTGAACGCCCTCAAGAGCGCGTTCATCCCGTACGACGAGCGCAAGGCCCTCATCGAGGACGTCGTCCTGCCGGGTTACGCCTCCGCGCTCTGAAGCAGCCCGCGCACATACGCGGCCTGTCCGACGTGCTCCAGATCGTCGGACAGGACACTGACCAGCCGTACGCCCAGACTGACCGGCGGGTCCCAGCGCTCGTCCACGATCCGCTCGTAGTCCTCCGGGGCCAGCCCGCGGAGATACCCCAGTGTCTGCTCGTGTACGTCGTCGTAGTACCCGGTCAGCTGCCCGGCCGACTCGACCCGCACTTTGCCGACCTTCTCGGAGGTGTGGCCGTACCCGGTGTCCTTGGCCGGCAGATCGAGCCCGAAGCGCTTCTCCCAGCCCTGGGCCAGCCACACCTGGTCGAGGCCCGCGGCCTCGGCGACATGGTCGTCCTGGACGCGGGTGAGATGCCAGATCAGCCAGGCGATCGAATTGGCGTCGGGGGCCAGGCGGGCGTGCAGTTGGTCAGGGGTGAGGCCGTCGAGGGCGGCATGGACTTCTTCCTGGACGCGGCCGTACGCGTCGATGAGGATGTCGTTGGCATGCATACGACCACCATCGCGCATCCCCGTCCGTCATGCGGTCGGAGTACCCGTTTCCAGGAGTGTCATCAGGGCCCGGGCCGCCGGACTGGTGGCCTGCGGGGGCGGGAGCAGCGCCACCGTCTCGTAGACCTCCTCGCCGGGGCCCTTCAGGGGGAGCGCGGTGAGGGCCTCGCGCTTGTGGCGGAAATGCTGGGGGACCACCGCGATACCGAGGTTCTCGTCGACCAGGTCGAGGAGGCTGTGCACGTCGTTGACCTCCAGCGCGACGGTCCGCCGTACGCCCGCGGTGGCGAAGACTGCGTCCGTGGTGCGGCGCGAGGCCCAGTCCGGGTGGAAGTCGACGAAGACCTCGCCGCCGAGGTCGTCCGCGGTGACCGCCGCGCCGGTCTCCGCGAGCCGGTGGCTGGGATGGCACAGCACGGTCATCGGCTCGCTGCTCAGCGATACGGAGCGGAGCTGGTCGGTGTCCGCCTGCGTGCGGTAGGCGAACGCCAGGTCGAGGCGTCCGGCCGCGACCTCCTCCGCCAGCGCGCCCGAACCGGCCTGGCGCAGCCGGATCTCGACGTCGGGATGCCGGCGCCGGAACGCGGCGAGCAGACCCGCCACATGCACCCCGGCGATGCACTGCTCGGTGCCCAGCGACAGCGTGCCGCGCAGCACGCCCTGCACCGCGGCCACCGCCTCGTGCGCGGAACGCACCTGCGCCAGGATGCGCTCCGCCTCGCCGAGCAGCGCCCGCCCGGCCTCCGTGAGCGTGACCCGGCGGGTGGTGCGCACGAACAGCGGGGTCTGCAACTCCCGCTCCAGGGCGCGGATCGACGCCGACAGGCCCGACTGGGACACCATCAGCCGCTCGGCCGCACGGGTGAAGTGCTGGTCCTCGGCGACGGCGATGAAATGCTGGAGATGACGCAGTTCCATGATTGAGAAGCGTAGCCGCTGAATTCCATCGGATTCTTCTGTTGGACCACTGCCCGCAGGTCGGACAGAGTGGGCGACGGTTCTCTGGAACCGGTATCCCGTGTGCCAACCCCTCTGGAGTCGCGTTGTACACCGCACACCCCGACCGTTACGCGGACCTGCCCTACCGGCGCACCGGACGCAGCGGTCTGAAACTCCCCGCGATCTCGCTCGGCCTGTGGCACAACTTCGGGCCCGACCGCCCGGTCGACACCCAGCGCGCCATCCTGCGCCGTGCCTTCGACCTCGGCGTCACCCACTTCGACCTGGCGAACAACTACGGCCCGCCGCCCGGCGCCGCCGAGTCCGCCCTCGGCGAGGCGCTGAAGGCGGACTTCGGGTCGTACCGCGACGAGCTGGTGATCTCCACCAAGGCCGGCTATCTGATGTGGCCCGGCCCCTACGGCGAGTGGGGTTCGCGCAAGTACGTGCTGTCCTCGCTGGACCAGAGCCTGAGCCGGATGGGCCTGGACTACGTCGACATCTTCTACTCGCACCGCCCGGACCCGGAGACTCCCCTGGAGGAGACGATGGGCGCCCTGCACTCCGCGGTCCAGCAGGGCAAGGCGCTCTACGTCGGCATCTCGAACTACTCGGCGGAGCAGACCCGGGAGGCCGCCCGCATCCTCGGCGAGCTGGGCACCCCGCTCCTCATCCACCAGCCGCGCTACTCGATGCTCGACCGCCGCCCCGAGGACGAGGGTCTGCTCGACGCCCTCGACGAACTCCAGGTCGGGTCGATCGTCTTCTCCCCGCTGGAGCAGGGGCTGCTCAGCTCCCGCTACCTCGACGGCATTCCGGAGGGGTCACGGGCGGCGAGCGACAGCCCGTTCCTGAACTCCGACGCGGTCACCGAGGACCTGGTGGGACAGCTCCGCGCCCTCGACGACATCGCCAAGGGGCGCGGTCAGACCCTCGCTCAGCTCGCCCTCGCCTGGGTGCTGCGCGGCGGCCGGGTGACCTCCGCGCTGGTCGGTGCGAGCAGCGCGCAGCAGATCGAGGACAGCGTCGCGGCCACCCGCAACCTGGACTTCGACGCCGACGAACTGGCCGCCATCGACGCGATCCTCAGGCCGTAGGGCACACCCTGGCCGTCAGGCCGTGAGCCGTTCGCTGACCTCCCAGAGACGGGCCGCCGCCTCCGGGTCCACGGCGCGGGACAGCACTCCAGGCACGGTGTCCCCGCCCGTCCAGGCGGCCTCGTTCTCGGGGGCGACCAGCGGGCTGATGTCGACGTTCTCGCAGTAGACCCCGCCGAGGCCGTCGAGCTGCGGGCTGGTCGCGCACCAGACGGTGGTGGCCGCGCCCTGCTGCACGGTCTTCATCTGGCGCTCGGGGTCACGGATGGGCTTGCCCTCGCCGTCGAGCGCGCCCGCGGCCTGGAGCATCGCCGGGTCGATGTGCTTGGCCAGGCCGGTGTCGATGATCAGGCCCGGGTGCACGGCGAACGCCCGGATGCCCTGCGCCTGTCCGCGCCGGTCCACCTCCACGGCGAACAGCGCGTTGGCCGTCTTGGACTGGCCGTAGGCGAGGAACGGCTCGTACTTCCGGTGCTCGAACTGCACGTCGTCGAAGTCGATCCCGGCGAAGCGGATGCCCCGCGACGACAGCACCACGACCCGCGCGCCGTTCGCCGCGACCAGCGCCGGCCACAGCCGGGTGGTCAGCTGGAAGTGCCCGAGGTGGTTGGCGGCGAACTGCGCCTCGTAGCCGCGCGCGTCCCGCGCCAGCGGGGTCGCCATGATCCCGGCGTTGTTCACCAGGAGGTGCAGCGGACGCCCGGAGGCCAGGAACTTCTCCGCGAAGGCGTCGATGGACGCCGGGTCCAGCAGGTCCATGTGCTCGACCTCGGTCCCGGGGAGGACCGCGAGCGCCGTCCTGGCCCGCTCCACGTCCCTCGCGGGTACGACGATCTGCGCGCCGGCGGCGTACAGCACGCGGGCCGTCTCCAGGCCGATGCCGGAGTAGCCACCGGTGACGATCGCGACCTTGCCGGTCAGGTCGATTCCCTTGATCACCTCCTCGGCGGTGGAGGCGGCGCCGAAGCCGGAGTTCAGGGGCTGCTGTGCGGTGGTCATGTCTGTTCTCTCTCTCATCAGCTTGAGCTGTTGAGACCACCGTAGGGCGATGGATCCGTACGATGAATGCTTGAGAATCCGCATTACTTGCGTGATAGTTCGAGCATGACCGTGGATCCTCTGTCCGACGCCCTCGCCGTCGCCGATGCCCGCAGTGTGTTCTCCGGCGGCTTCACGGCCGGCGGTGACTGGGCCATCCAGCTGCGCGGGCGCGACCGGCTGAAGGTGAACGCCGTGGTGCAGGGCGGCTGTCTGCTGGTCCGCGACGGCGGCGAGCCGCTGCGGCTCGGCGAGGGGGACGTCGTGATCTCCGACGGCGGCCGGCCGTACACGCTGTGCAGCCGGCCCGGCGTCGAACCGACCGACTCCGCGGACGTCGTCATGGACCCGGTGACCCGGATGGGGCGCCTCGGGCAGGGTGAGGCGGTGGACGTCGCCTGCGTGTCCGGGCACATCGACCTGAGCCGGGACCGCGGCGATCTGCTGCGGCGGGCGCTGCCGGAGCTCGTGCACGTACGCGCCGACTCGCCCGAGGCCGGTGTACTGCGGTGGCTCATCGGGCAGTTGGCGACCGAGATGCGCACGCGCCCGGCCGGTGTCGAGTTCGTCTCGGCACAGCTCGCGCAGCTGATGTTCGTGCAGGTGCTGCGGGTCTGCCTGACCGACTCGGACGGGCTGCCGCCCGGCTGGCTGCGCGCCCTCGCCGACGAACGGCTCGCCCCCGCGCTGCGCCTGATGCACGGCGACCCGGCCCACCCCTGGCAGCTGGAGGAACTGGCCCGGGCGGCCGCGATGTCCCGCACCACGTTCGCCGTACGGTTCAAGGAGGCGGCCGGCGTGCCGCCCCTGACGTACCTGCTCAACTGGCGTATGAGTCTTGCCGCCCGGGCCCTGCGCCAGGACGCCGCCCCGGTCGGCGCGCTGGCCCGTTCCGTCGGCTACACCTCCGAGAGCGCCTTCAGCAACGCCTTCAAACGGGCGGTCGGGGTGGCGCCGCGGCGGTACCGCGAGGAAGCCCTGGCTAGGAGCTGAGCCGTTCTTCGAGCCGTACGGTGACCTGGTCGCCCGCGCCTTTGTCGATCGCCTTTCGAAGATCGGCTTTCACGGGGAGTTTGTGGGTGCCGTCGCCGAGGGCCATGAACGAACTGCGGAAAGGGTGCCCGTCGATCGTGCCGCGGACCTTGACCAGACCGCGGGTGCCGAAGAAAGCGACGGACTCGGGCCAGATGAGATAGGTCCAGCCGCCGTCGTTCGGGCTTTTGATCAATTCCGCGGTGAATTCCTCGTTCAACGGGGTGCCGGTACTCATGATGTGTCCTCCGCTCGGGGTGGCCTGTTGTACAAGAGACCGTCCCGAGCGGGAGAACTCATCGCGGACGCAAGCCCTCAGGCCCCGGCGGGCACCCGGTCGAGGAAACCGAGCACGGAGCCGATACGGCCGTCCCCGTCCAGCGTGATCACGTCGAAACCGGCGACGGGAGCCGAGCCGTCGGCCTCGCTCACCAGTTCCCAGGCGAAGCGCGCGGTGTCGTGGTGCCCGTCGACGGCCCCCAGCGGACGGAAGGCGAACCCCGGGAACCGCTCGTGCGCCCCGGCGATCAGCCCCGCGATCTCCGTGTGTCCGGTGACTGCCGCCAGCGGGTCGGTGTACGTACCCTCGGCGGACCAGGCGGCGGCGACGGCCTTCGCCAGCGCCTCCGGTTCGCCCGCGTTCCACGCCTCGAAGTAACGGGCGACGGCGCTCTCGTATCGGTCGGTGTTCGCGGACATGGTGAATCAGCCTCCAGCGAGGTCGTTCGTACTGGTCAGGGACCGGATCCCGATGCCTGCCGACCCGGTGACACCACCCTGCCGGGCCGCGCGGGAAGCGTCGATTACCCCTCGGGTAATGACGGCCGGAGAACACCGCAGAACGGGCTCCGAAGCTTTTCGGCCAATAGAGGCTGTGAATATGCCAAGAGAGTGGCTAAAAAGTCGTGGTGACAGTGTTTCAGGAGTGAACATACTCGTCTGCTAGGGCATAACTTCATGAGTGTCAGGGCATAACCGCACGAGGCAAAACCGCCGTCGTGCGCACCTTCTGAGCCACCCGAGCCGCCATCAGAGCCGCATGGAAAGCGAGGCCCGACCGGCAATCGAGACACGCGACGGGGGAGTGATCGTGCACGACGAATTCCTGTGCCATGTCACCGCGTACGGTACCTGCGACGGACAGCGCGTCGGGGTGCCTCTGGGAACCTACCGTGCGCCGACCCTGGCACTCGCCCTGTGGTGGTTACGGGACCGAGCGGTGTGGATGGCCGACCGGCTCGACCCGCAACCGGAGAACCCGCGCTTCCCCCGGGGTGCCCTGGTACCGGTTTCCGACACGGCCCCCGACGTGCCCCGGGCGTTACGCACCTGGTCCCGTGACGTGGGCCAACAGGAGCAGGTCGCCTACGAGTTGGCGGCCGGCCGGCTGGTGCAGATCGCCATCAGCGACGAGACGACCGAGTATGAGCTGCTCGCCGAGTCGGTCGACGCCCTCCGGATGCAGCGGACCGTTCCGGCACTGGTCGTCCCCGTCGCTTGACACCAAACGACATGGGGTGTCTGACACGTGTCGACCATCGCGCACCCCTGACCGCTGGCCGGGCGCACAGGTGAACGAATCGGTAGAATTCAGGGCATGTCAGAGCGGCCGAACGCGCCGACCGCGCCCGAACTCCTCCTGGAGACGGAATCGGGCTCCACGGTCATGACCCCGGGCCGCGACTACCACGTAGGACGCGATCCGCTGAGCGACATCGTCATCGACGACGCCCGGGTCTCCTGGCACCACGCGGTCCTGCGCCCCGAGGCCGACCACTGGACGCTGGAGGACGAGCACAGCACGAACGGCACCTACGCCGACGGCCGCCGCGTCCACGAGTGGGGCGTCGGCCCGGGCAGCGTGATCCGCTTCGGCAATCCGGCCGACGGCCCGCGCGTCGTCCTGGCCGACCGTCCCGCCCCGGCCCCGGAACGCCCCTCGGCCGTGTCCATGCCCGCCTTCACCGGCACCTTCCGGCAACCGACCACCGTACGGCCGCTGCCCAGCCGTACCGTCCGCATCGGCCGGGCCGGCGACAACGACCTCGTCGTCGACGACCTGATCGTCTCCCGCCGTCACGCCGAACTGCGGGCCATGCCGGACGGGACGTACGAGATCGTCGACCTCGGCAGCCACAACGGCACCTACCTCAACGGCCAGCCCGTCGCCCGTGCCCCGATCGGGCCGGGGGACATCGTCGGCATCGGACACTCCGCGTTCTGTCTCGTGGGCGACCAGTTGCAGGAGTACGTCGACACCGGCGAGGTCTCCCTCGACGTACAGGACCTCACCGTCGCTGTCGACCGGGGCCGCAAGGTCCTTCTCGACCAGGTGTCGTTCCCGGTCGGCGAGAAATGTCTGCTCGCCGTCGTCGGACCCAGCGGCGCCGGAAAGTCCACCCTGCTCAACGCGCTCACCGGCCAGCGCCCCGCCGACCGCGGCACCGTCCTCTACGACGGCCGCGACCTCTACCGCGACTACGCCGAACTGCGCCAGCGCATCGGCCTGGTCCCGCAGGACGACATCCTGCACGCCCAACTCACCGTGCACAGCGCCCTGTCCTACGCGGCCGAACTCCGCTTCCCCCAGGACACCGCCAAGGCCGAACGGCAGGCCAGGGTCGACGAGGTCATCCGCGAACTCGGCCTCGAACAGCGCGCCTCGCAGCCCGTGCACAGCCTCTCCGGCGGCCAGCGCAAGCGGGTCAGCGTGGCCCTGGAGCTGCTGACCAAGCCCTCGCTGCTCTTCCTCGACGAACCGACCTCCGGACTCGACCCGGGCATGGACCGCTCGGTGATGCACATGCTGCGCGGCCTCGCCGACGACGGCCGTACCGTCATCGTCGTCACCCACAGCGTCCTCAGCCTCGACGTCTGCGACCGGCTCCTGGTGCTCGCGCCCGGCGGCAAGGTCGCCTACTACGGGCCGCCCGACGACGCCCTCGCCTTCTTCGGCTTCGAGCACTGGCCGGAGGCCTTCGAGGCGTTCGAGCGGGATCAAGAGCGGGACTGGGCGGGGGAGTTCAGGGACTCGCCCTTCCAGCGCCAGTACATCGTCAACTCGACCGCGCAGCCCCACCAGTTGGGTTCGGGTCCGGTCGCCGCTGCTCCGCCGCCGCCCCGGCCCCGCAGCCGTAGCGCACAACTGGGCACCCTGGTCCGCCGCTACACCGCGGCCCTCGCCGCCGACCGGACCTTCCTCGTCATCATGATCGCGCTGCCGTTCGTCATGGGCGCGATGGCCCGCGCGCTCGCCGGGAGCGAGCTGACCCGGGAGACGGCGATGAACGCCCTGCTGATCCTGTGCGTCGGCGGTGTCCTCACCGGCGCGGCCAACGCCGTGCGCGAACTCGTCAAGGAACGCGCGATCTACCGGCGCGAGAGAGCCGTCGGCCTGTCCAGATCGGCGTATCTGCTCTCCAAGGTCGTCGTCCTGGGCGCGATCACCGTGGCGCAGGCCGTGGTGCTCACGCTGGTCGGGCTGTTCGGCGTCGACCTCAACGCGCCCGGTGGCGAAGGGGTGTTGATGCCACCCCTGATCGAAATCACCGTGGCCGTCGCCCTGTTGGCGTTCACCGCGATGATGCTCGGGCTGCTGGTCTCCGCGACGGTGCGCAAGGAGGAGGTGACGATGCCGCTGCTCGTGCTGCTCGCCATCGTCCAAGTGGTCTTCTGCGGCGCCTTGTTGAAACTGCACGGCGTACCCGGCATCGAACAGCTCTCCTGGCTGGTGCCTTCTCGCTGGGCGCTCGGCGGGATGGCCGGCACCATCGGGCTGGCCCGGATCGTGCCGGGCGAGCTGACCGGCGATCCGATGTTCCGGCACTCGGCCGGGGTGTGGCTGCTCAACATGGGCATGCTGGTCGTGCTGTCGCTGCTCTTCGGCTACCTGGTGTCCCGGCTGCTGCGGCGGCACGAACCCGCCGTGATGCGGAAATAGGGGCCGCCACGATGACGACCCCTGGTTTCCGGCCCACGCATGTCGTCCCCGAGCACGGGATGCCCGCCTGGGAGGCCCCGGACCCCGCC
>NZ_JBLTJC010000362.1:0-10207 GCF_048158785.1 Streptomyces colwelliae
CCTGAGCCCCCGATCCCACCACCGAACCGACCCCCGAAAACCCTCATGGTTACCCACCCGCACCGGCCCAAACCGGACCGCACCTCCCACGCGTGGGACGATGGAGCCTACGTATCGATCCGACCCGAGACCGCAGACACTGCGGACGCCTCAAGAATCAGGACCCTGCGTGCCCGCGATCCCCAGCCATGTGCCCGAGCCGAGCCGTACCGACCCGGCGCTGATCCGCAATTTCTGCATCATCGCGCACATCGACCATGGCAAGTCCACGCTCGCCGACCGGATGCTCCAGCTGACCGGAGTGGTCGACAGCCGGCAGATGCGTGCTCAGTACCTCGACCGCATGGACATCGAGCGCGAGCGTGGCATCACGATCAAGTCCCAGGCGGTGCGTCTGCCGTGGGCCCCCACCGACGGGGCCGACGAGGGCAGTACCCACATCCTCAACATGATCGACACCCCGGGGCACGTCGACTTCACGTACGAGGTCTCGCGGTCGCTCGCCGCCTGCGAGGGCACCGTGCTGCTCGTGGACGCCGCCCAGGGCATCGAGGCCCAGACCCTCGCCAACCTCTACCTGGCGATGGAGAACGACCTCACGATCATCCCCGTACTGAACAAGATCGACCTGCCGGCCGCGCAGCCCGAGAAGTTCGCCGAGGAGCTGGCCAACCTCGTCGGGTGCGACCCCGACGACGTGCTGCGGGTGTCCGCCAAGACCGGTATCGGTGTCGACGTACTGCTGAACAAGGTCGTCAAGGAGGTCCCGGCGCCCGTCGGGAACGCGGACGCGCCCGCCCGCGCCATGATCTTCGACTCCGTCTACGACTCCTACCGCGGTGTCGTGACGTACATCCGAGTCATCGACGGACAGCTCACCAAGCGCGAGAAGATCCGGATGATGTCCACGAACGCCACGCACGAGCTGCTGGAGATCGGGACGAACTCGCCGGAGATGCTCGGCGCGGACGGGCTCGGGGTCGGCGAGGTCGGCTATCTGATCACCGGTGTGAAGGACGTCCGCCAGTCCAAGGTCGGTGACACGATCACCACCCTGCACAAGGGTGCGACCGAGGCGCTCGGCGGTTACAAGGACCCGAAGCCGATGGTCTTCTCGGGCCTGTATCCGCTGGACGGGTCCGACTACCCGGAGCTGCGCGAGGCCCTCGACAAGCTCCAGCTCAACGACGCCGCGCTCGTCTATGAGCCGGAGACCTCGGCGGCGCTGGGCTTCGGTTTCCGCGTCGGCTTCCTCGGGCTGCTGCACCTGGACGTGATCCGGGAGCGGCTGGAGCGCGAGTTCGGCCTCGACCTCATCGCGACCGCGCCGAACGTGGTGTACCGGGTCGAGATGGAGGACGGCAGCGAGCACGTCGTCACCAACCCGAGCGAGTTCCCCGAGGGGAAGATCGACAAGGTCTACGAGCCCGTCGTACGCGCGACGATCCTCGCGCCGTCGGAGTTCATCGGCTCGATCATGGAGCTGTGCCAGACCCGGCGCGGCACCCTGCTCGGCATGGACTACCTCTCCGAGGACCGGGTCGAGATCCGCTACACGCTTCCCCTCGCCGAGATCGTCTTCGACTTCTTCGACCAGCTGAAGTCCAAGACCCGCGGCTATGCCTCGCTCGACTACGAGCCCACGGGCGAGGTGTCCTCCAGCCTGGTCAAGGTGGACATCCTGCTGCACGGCGACAAGGTGGACGCCTTCTCGGCGATCACGCACAAGGACGCGGCGTACGCGTACGGCGTGCGACTGGTCGCCAAGCTGCGGGAACTCATCCCGCGGCAGGCCTTCGAGGTGCCCATCCAGGCCGCGATCGGCTCCCGGGTCATCGCCCGCGAGACCATCCGCGCCATCCGCAAGGACGTCCTCGCCAAGTGCTACGGCGGTGACATCTCCCGTAAGCGGAAGCTGCTGGAGAAGCAGAAGGAGGGCAAGAAGCGGATGAAGATGGTGGGTTCCGTGGAGGTTCCCCAGGAGGCCTTCATCGCGGTGCTGTCCAGCGACGACAGCGGTGGCGGAGCCAAGGGCAAGAAGTAGGCGGCGCCAAGCGCGGGAAGTAGCGACCCCGTACACCGAAATTCCGGACGATAGCCAGACGATTCATAGGGCCCGTTGCGCTTTCGCGCGGCGGGCCCTATGTCTTGGCTCTGCACGAAGTGGTCATGGCTCTGTTCGAAGTGACCGTCCGCCGCCCCTTACGCACCGGCCGGTCGCGGCTTACTCTGATCACTGCTCGATAGTTACTCGTGAGTTAAACAACAGCCACATGAGCCACCAGCCGCAGTGAGTCAACCGCCGCAGCAATGAGCCAGTAGCCGCACTGTCGCGGGCCCCGGAGGATGTCGTGAGCGACACACAGACCCTGATCGAGAACCGTCCGCCGTCCGTGGCGGGCCTCTTCCTGGAGCGCGTGGCGGCCACGCCGGACGCCGAGGCCTACCGCTACCCGGTACCGGCGGCCTCCGGTGAGGGCCCCGACGACTGGAAGTCGCTGACCTGGGCGCAGGCCGCCGAGCGGGTCTTCGCGATCGCGGCCGGTCTGATCGAACTGGGCGTACAGCCCGAGGAGCGCGTCGCGCTCGCCTCCGCCACCCGCGTCGAGTGGATCCTCGCCGACCTGGGCATCCTGTGCGCCGGCGCCGCCACGACCACGGTGTATCCGCAGACCAACGCCGACGAGTCGACGTTCATCCTCTCCGACTCCGGCAGCAAGGTCCTGATCGCGGAGGACGCGGCGCAGCTCGCCAAGGCGCGCGAGAAGCGCGCCGAACTGCCCGAGCTGACGCACGTCGTGGTCATCGACCCGACCGGCGTCGAGACCGGAGCCGACGAAGGCGACTGGGTGCTCACCCTCGCCGAGCTGGAACAGCGCGGCGCCGCGTACCTGGAGAAGAACCCGGACCTGATCAAGGAGCGGGTCGGGGCCATCACCAAGGACCAGCTCGCGACGATCATCTACACCTCGGGTACGACAGGGCGCCCCAAGGGCGTCCGTCTCCCGCACGACAACTGGTCGTACCTGGCGAAGGCCATCGCCGCGACCGGACTGCTCGGCCCCGAGGACGTGCAGTACCTGTGGCTGCCGCTCGCCCACGTCTTCGGCAAGGTGCTCACGTCCGGGCACATCGAGATCGGGCACGTCACCGCCGTCGACGGCCGCGTCGATAAGATCATCGAGAACCTGCCGGTCGTGCAGCCGACGTACATGGCGGCCGTCCCGCGCATCTTCGAGAAGGTCTACAACGGCGTCGCGGCGAAGGCGCGCGCGGGCGGCGCCTCCAAGTACAAGATCTTCCAGTGGGCCGCCGAG
This sequence comes from Streptomyces colwelliae, assembly GCF_048158785.1. Lineage (NCBI taxonomy): Bacteria > Bacillati > Actinomycetota > Actinomycetes > Kitasatosporales > Streptomycetaceae > Streptomyces > Streptomyces colwelliae. The sequence goes on from NZ_JBLTJC010000362.1 coordinate 3,318, forward strand.
GTCGCCCGCGAGTACGCCAAGGTCACCCAGGACAACTTCCGCCGCACCGGCACGGCCACCGCGCCCTTCGGTCTCGCCGCCAAGCACAAGGTCGCCGACGCGCTGGTCTACGCGAAGATCCGCGAGGCCTTCGGCGGCAAGCTGCGCGCCTGTGTCTCCGGATCGGCCGCGCTCGCACCCGACATCGGCTACTTCTTCGCCGGCGCCGGCATCCACATCCTCGAGGGCTACGGCCTGACCGAGTCCTCCGCGGCCTCCTTCGTGAACCCCGGCGAGGCCTACCGCACCGGCACGGTCGGCAAGCCGCTGCCCGGCACGGAGGTGCGCATCGCGGACGACGGCGAGATCCTGCTGCGCGGCCCCGGCATCATGGAGGGCTACCACGGGCTGCCCGAGAAGACCGCCGAAGTCCTGGAGTCGGACGGCTGGTTCCACACCGGCGACATCGGCGAGCTGTCCCCCGACGGCTACCTCCGCATCACGGACCGCAAGAAGGACCTGATCAAGACCTCCGGCGGCAAGTACATCGCGCCGGCCGAGGTCGAGGGCCAGTTCAAGGCGGTCTGCCCCTACGTCTCCAACATCCTCGTGCACGGCGCCGACCGGAACTTCTGCACCGCGCTCATCTCCCTCGACGAACCGTCCATCCTGGAGTGGGCGAAGGAGAACGGCCTGGCCGGCAAGTCCTACGCCGAGGTCGTCGCCGCGCCCGCGACGGTCGCCATGATCGAGGCCTACGTCAAGGAACTCAACGAGGGCCTCCAGCGCTGGCAGACCATCAAGAAGTTCCGCCTCCTCCCGCGCGACCTCGACGTCGAACACGGCGAGATCACCCCGAGCCTCAAGCTCAAGCGCCCGGTGGTGGAACGGGAGTACAAGCACCTGATCGACGAGATGTACGCGGGTTCGCGGGAAGCGTGACGATGTGATGGGCCCCGCGCCCCGAAGGGGCCGCGGGGCCCATCAGGGGCGCGGGGAACTGCGCGACAAGCCCCCACCGGCCCGCAGGCAACAACGCACCCATCGGGCCTAACGCCGCCGCATATCCCGCACCAGCAGCCCCATCTCCCGCACCTGAAGCCGAAGCTCCTGCACCTCCTCGACCGTGCTGGCAGCCACCCGCGCCTCGATCTCCTTGAGCCGCAACGCCAGTTCATCGAACTGTCCCTGCTCCCGCGCCAGCATCCGCTCCAACAGCTGGTTCTTACGGTGCAGTTCGAGGAAAACGGTGACCTTGGCCCGCAGCACCCAGGGATCGAACGGCTTGGTCAAGTAGTCGGCGGCACCCGTGGCATACCCCCGGAACGCATACCCCGCGTCCGAGTCCGTGCCGGTCAGGAAGATGATCGGGACGTCCTTGGTCTGGTCGAGCCGCTTGATGTTGGCGGCGGTCTCGAACCCGTCCATGCCCGGCATACGGATGTCCAGCAGGACCACGGCGAAGCGCTGCCGCAGCAGCGCCTTCATCGCCTCCTCGCCCGAACGAGCCCGTACCAGCGGCTCGTTGAGGGACCCCAGGACGGCCTCCAGCGCGACCAGGTTGTCCTCCATGTCGTCGACCAGGAGGATGCTGGCGCGCTCGTCGGTCGTTGACTCAGCGCTCATGATGACTGTGCCTCACTCAGTCGTCGGCGGAACCGCGGCTTCTCCTGAAGTACCCGGATCCGCCACCGTGATGGACGCGGACGCGGCCTCGGACGCGGCCTCGGGATCCAGGAGGGCGCAGACGACGGTCAGCAACTGGTCGACGTCCACCGGCTTCGGTACGTAGTCGTTGGCGCCCCGCGCGATGGACTTCTCCCGGTCGCCCGGCATCGCCTTCGCGGTGAGCGCGACGATGGGCAGCCCGGTCCAGCGCGGGGCGCGGCGGATGGCGGCGATGGTCTCGTACCCGTCCATCTCCGGCATCATGATGTCCATCAGCACGAGTTCGACGTCGGGATTGCGCTCCAGGGTCTCGATGCCCTCGCGGCCGTTCTCCGCGTAGAGCACCGGCATGCCGACCCGGCCCAGGACGTGGGTGAGCGCGAAGACGTTGCGGATGTCGTCGTCCACGATCAACACCCGCCGTCCGGGCAGCACTTGACCCGCGCGCCCGGCCTTCCACGCCTCCAGCTTCGTGGGTGTCGGCCACGAGTCGTCCACCTCGGTCGAGGTGAACGGCTCGCTGGACAACTGCTCGGGCAGCAGCGGCAGTTCGCGGTCCTCGGTGAGCGGCGCGCCGCCCGCCGCGTGCCCGGGGCTGACGACGGGGACGTAGAGAGTGAAGGTGGACCCCTGCCCCGGCTCGCTCTCGGCGACGATACGGCCGCCCAACAGGCCCGCGATCTCACGGCTGATGGACAACCCCAGCCCCGTACCGCCGTACTTGCGGTTGGTCGTGCCGTCGGCCTGCTGGAACGCCTCGAAGATCACCGGGAGTTTCTCGGGTGCGATCCCGATCCCGGTGTCGGAGACGGCGAACACGATGACCTCGTCGCTGTCGTCGGAGTAGCGGTGCTCGGGATCCTTGACCCGGTTGACGCGGAGTTCGACGCGGCCCGTCGCGGTGAACTTGATGGCGTTGGACAGCAGGTTGCGCAGGATCTGCTGGAGCCGCTGCTCGTCCGACCACATCTCGCGCGGCACGTCCTCGCCGACCGACACCTCGAAAGAGAGCCCCCGGTCCAGGGTGAGCGGGCGGAACGTGGCGTGGACGTAGTCGAGGAGCTTGATGAGCGGGAGCCGCTTCGGGCGTACGTCCATGCGGCCGGCCTCGATCTTCGACAGGTCGAGGATGTCGTTGATGAGCTGGAGCAGGTCCGAGCCGGAGCGGTGGATCGTGGTCGCGAACTGCACCTCCTGGTCGGAGAGTCGGCCGTCCGGGTTGTCGGAGAGCAGCCGGGCCAGGATCAGGAGTGAGTTCAGCGGGGTGCGGAGCTCGTGGCTCATGTTCGCCAGGAACTCCGACTTGTATTGGGAGCTGGTCGCCAACAGGGCCGCCTTCTCCTCCAGTTCGGCGTTGGACCGCTGCAACTCGGCCTGCTGCTTCTGGAGTTCGTCCGAACGTTCCTGCAACTGCATCGCCAGCCGCTGGGACTCGCCGAGCAGGGACTCCGTGCGGGAGTTGGCGATGATGGTGTTGATCGCGACGCCGATGGTGTTCACGAACTGGTCGAAGAACGCGAGGTGGACGTCGGAGAAGCGGGAGAAGGAGGCCAGTTCGATCACGCCGAGGAGCTTGTCCTCGAAGAGGATCGGGATGATGACCACGCTCGCCGGGGCGGCTTCGCCGAGCCCGCTGTTGATCTTGATGTAGTCCGGCGGCGCCTCCTCCACCAGGATCCGCTTCTTCTCCCGCGCCGCCTGCCGCACCAGACCGTGCACCGGCATGGCGCCCGTGTCCACGGTCGCGGCCTGCGCCGACCCGTACCCGGCGATGAAGGCAAGTCCCTTGGCCGGGATGGCCGTTCGCAGGCTGTCCTCGTCGGGATCGGCCAGGAAGAACGCCCCGTACTGCGCGTTCACCAGCGGGGTCAGCTCGCGCAGGATCAGGTCGGCGACCTCCATCAGGTCCCGGTGTCCCTGCATCAGGGCGGCGAGGCGGGCCAGGTTGGACTCCAGCCAGTCCTTCGCGCGGGTCGTCTCGCGGAGGTTGGCCACCATCAGGTTGATGTTGTCCTTGAGTTCGGTGACCTCGCCCTGGGTCTCCACCGTGATCGAGCGGGACATGTCGCCCTGCGCCACCGCCGAGGCCACCTCGGCGATCGCGCGGACCTGCGTGGTGAGGTTGAGCGCGAGTTCGTTCACGTTCGTCGTCAGGCGCTTCCAGGTGCCGTAGACGCCCTCCACCCGTGCCTGGCCGCCGAGTTGGCCCTCGGAGCCGACCTCGCGGGCGACGCGGGTGACCTCGGAGGAGAAGGAGGAGAGGGTGTCGACCATCGTGTTGATGGTGGTCTTCAGCTCCAGGATCTCGCCGCGCGCGTCCACGTCGATCTTCTTCGACAGGTCGCCCTGCGCCACCGCGGTCGCGACCTGGGCGATGTTCCTGACCTGTGAAGTCAGGTTGTCGGCCATGTAATTGACGTTGTCGGTCAGGTCCCGCCAGACCCCGGACACCCCCAACACCTGTGCCCTGCCGCCCAGTCGGCCGTCGGTGCCGACCTCGCGGGCCACCCGGGTCACCTCGTCGGCGAAGGCGCGCAGCTGCTCCACCATCGTGTTGACGGTGTCCTTGAGTTCGAGGATCTCGCCGCGCGCGTCGACGGTGATCTTCTTCGACAGGTCACCGTTGGCCACGGCGGTCGTCACCTGGGCGATGTTCCGCACCTGCGAAGTCAGGTTCAGGGCCATGAAGTTGACGTTGTCCGTGAGGTCCTTCCAGACCCCGCTGACGCCCCGCACCTGCGCCTGACCGCCAAGGTTGCCCTCGGTGCCGACCTCGCGGGCCACGCGCGTCACTTCGTCGGCGAAGGCGGAGAGCTGGTCGACCATCGTGTTGATCGTGGACTTCAGCTCCAGGATCTCGCCCTTGGCCTCCACCGTGATCTTCTTGCCGAGGTCGCCCTGCGCGACGGCGGTGGACACCAGCGCGATGTTCCTGACCTGTGAAGTCAGGTTGTCCGCCATGAAGTTGACGTTGTCGGTCAGGTCCTTCCAGACCCCTGAGACCCCGCGCACCTGGGCGCGTCCGCCGAGGTTGCCCTCGGTGCCGACCTCGCGGGCGACGCGCGTGACCTCGTCCGCGAAGGCGGAGAGCTGGTCGACCATCGTGTTGATGGTCGACTTCAGTTCGAGGATCTCGCCCTGCGCGTCGACGGTGATCTTCTGCGACAGGTCGCCGTTCGCCACGGCGGTCGTCACCTGGGCGATGTTCCGGACCTGCGACGTCAGGTTCGACGCCATGAAGTTGACGTTGTCGGTGAGGTCCTTCCAGACCCCGGACACGCCCCGCACCTGCGCGCGCCCGCCCAACTGGCCCTCGGTGCCCACCTCGCGGGCGACGCGCGTCACCTCGTCGGCGAAGGCGGAGAGCTGGTCGACCATCGTGTTCACGGTGAGCTTGAGTTCGAGCAGCTCGCCGGTCGCCTCGACGGTGACCGTACGCGTGAGGTCGCCGCGCGCCACCGCCGTGGTGACGAGGGCGATGTCCCGCACCTGCGCGGTCAGCCGGGACGCCATCGTGTTGACCGCCTCGGTCACATCACGCCAACTGCCGGACAGCCGCGTCACCTTGGCCCGGCCGCCGAGTCTGCCCTCGGTGCCGACCTCGCGGGCCACCCGGGTCACCTCGCCGGTGAACAGGGAGAGTTGGTCCACCATCTTGTTCACAGCCCGGCCCAGATGCCGTAGATCACCGCGCAACTGCCTGCTGCCGTCGTGCAGATCGACCCGCTGGGTCAGATCGCCGCCCGCCACCGCGTCCAGGACGCGGGTCGCGTTGGCGGCCGGGGCGACCAGGGCGTCGAGGAGCTGGTTGACGTCGTTGACGCGGGACGTCCAGCCGCCCTGGCCGGGGCTGGCGGAGAGACGTTCGTCGAGGCGGCCGTGGCGCACCAGCTCCCGTTTGACGCGCTGCGTCTCGGAGCCGAAGTGGGTGCTGCGGTCCATGATCTGGTTGAAGGCGGCGGTCAGTTCGGCCACCAGGCCGTGGCCCGTCTCCGGCGCCTTAGTGAAGTCGCCGTCGCGGGCGGCCGTCATCACGGCGAGCAGCGGACGGAGATCGGATGCTCGAATCCAGTCGTCTTTGTGACCGTCTTCGAGCACACGCGTAGCACTGTTCTCACTCATGGCGGCCCACTTCGGTAACTCGGCGCTTATGCGCGCGCTCAGTCTGTCACTCTGTCCGCATCGATCGAGGCGTATTCGTCCGAACTGCTCGGGGAGCTGCGCATGGGGGCCATACCGACGCAACGGGAGACCACTTCACGTGCTCCCGATGCGCCCGCGCACCACGGCGCGGACCGGCGTGCGACGATGCGCGCCACGCTCTCGGGCAGCCCCCTCGCGCCGGGTTCCGCCCGCGGCCTGGTGCGCGCCACGCTCCGCGAATGGGCCGAACTCGGCCTGCCCGGCAGCGACATGCTCACCGACCGGCTGGCCGACGACGCGATGGTCGTCGTCAGCGAACTCGTCACCAACGCCGTCGTCCACGCGGGCACGGACGTCGAGCTGGTGTGCCGGCTGGAGGACACGGACTCGGTCGTCGTCGAGGTCTCCGACCACCACCCCTCCCGCGCCCCGCGCGACAACAACGCCGAACCGGCGTACGAGACACCGGAGTTCGGTCGCGGCCTGCGCCTCGTCTCCACCCTCGCGGAGTCCTGGGGCGTCACCTACCGCACCGGCACCAAGACCGTCTGGGCCCGCCTGCCCGCCGAAGGCACCCCGGCCGCCGAGGAGTTGGACACGTACGCGGGGGAGCGCGGCCTGCGCGTCGCCGAGATCCTCGCCCCCGAACCTCCCCCACCTGCGAACACGCCCAGGCGGTGCGACCCCGTTCGCGCCGAACACGACCGGGACTGGCTCGGCCGCGGCGCCCTCTCCTTCCTCGCCGAGGCCTCCGACCTCCTCGCCGGACAGCTCGACGAGGACCTCGTCGCCGCGCTCGCCGGACAGCTGATCGTGCCGAGGCTGGCCGACTGGTGCGCCGTATGGCTGGAGGACGAGGCGACGGGCCGCGGCGGAGGCTGGGGCGAGGGCGCCGGGAGCAGCGCCGGGCCGCGCCTCGCCCGGGTCTGGCACGGCAGCGAGAACCGCATCGAGGAACTGCGCGGCGCCCTGGAGAAGAACCCGCCCGCCGCCGGAAAATCGACCGGCAAGGCCGGCAGGACCGCAAACACCGGCAAGAACCCTCGTGGCTCCTCCGGCGCGCGTCCCAGCCGAGACCGATCAGGACGTTCGTGAGGTTC
>NZ_JBLTJC010000363.1:0-10190 GCF_048158785.1 Streptomyces colwelliae
CCCCGAGACCCTCCCCGCCCTGTGCAGCGTCACCCAACTGCCCCTCGGCACCGCCATGTCCCGCGACCGGCTCAACCCCGTCTCCCTCGTCCGCGACGGCCGGATCCACCACTTCGACAGTGAGATCTCCAAGTGGTGCTTCGAGCAGGAACCCGAGCGCTACGCGGGCCACCGCACGGTCGTCGACCGGTTCATCGGCGGCGACATCCAGCCCATGGACCTGCCTGGCGCACTGGCGTGGATGGGTCTCACCCCGGACGTCATGGGCGACGACACGGACGGCTACCGCTGGGCGCGCGAGTACGCCAACGACCCGAAGGCATAAGGGGTTCATCCACATGGCACTGTTCCCCATCGTCGGCAGACTGGTCGGCGACTTCATCCCGCACCTCGTGGCGGTCGACACCGACGACACCATGGACACCGTCGCGGAGAAGGTGGCCGTGCACAGCGTCGGGCGACGGGTGGCGGCTCCGCCCGGCGTCCCGTCGTACGACGTGTATCTCGACGACCGGAAGATCGACCCGGCGGTGACGCTCGGCGAACTGTCCCTGCTGCCCCTGCAATGGCTGGACGTGCGGTTCCGTGACTGAGGAGGCGCCCGACTATGTGCCGGTGGCTCCCCAGGACGTCCTGTGGGACGGCGAGATGGAGCCCTTCGAGGTCAACGGCACGGAGATCCTGCTGATCCGCGTCGAGGGTGACTACCTCGCCTATCAGGGCACCTGCCCGCACCAACGGCAGCCCCTCGCCGAGGGCGATCTCGACGGCACGATTCTGACCTGCGCCTTCCACCTGTGGGAGTTCGACGTGCGCACCGGCCGGGGCATCAACCCGCGCGGCTCCTGCCTCGTACGCCACGCCACCCGCATCGCCGACGGCCAGGTGTACGTCAGCCGCCGCCCGTCCGACGAAAGGCCGGCACCCACCCCATGACCGTCTACGAACTCGACAGCGACGCCCCGCTCGACCCCGTCCTCGTCGGCCCGGTGCTGCGTTCCGGGCCGCTGGCGGACGCCGTCATCGAAGCGGTGTCCGACGACAACCCCGACCGGGACGTGTACGTCGTGGACCGCGACGACTATGTCCGCGTCCACACCATGCACGAGTGCCGGCTGACCCGGCGCAGCCTGGAGGAACACCTCGGCGGGACCTTTCAACTCTCCGCCCTGGAGATCGAGATGCCCTCCTTCAAGGGACGGATGCGATCCCGGTCGCAGGAGTACCTGTGGTTCCACAGCGAGTGACGAGGCAGCCGGCGATCAGCCGGCAGTCGATGACGAGGCAGTCGGTGACGAGGTCAGGAGAAGCCATGGCACAGCAGCGCGACCGGCAGCGCGCGACCCGCCTGCGCACCTGGAGCGCCTTCGGCGACCTGGGCCGCCGGCCCAATGAGTACGAGGTCCTCACGCACGGCATGAACCACACCATGGGCGCCACCCCGCTGGAACTCCCGCCCGAGGCGCACGGCAACCGCTGGCTGCGCGACCACCGCGACGGCATGGCCCTGACCGTGCCCGACTGGGACGCCTTCCGCGATCCCGACCGGGTGACGTACGGCAGCTATGTCGCGATGCAGGACGACCGTGAGACGTATGTCGAGGGCCTGCTCGAACGCTTCGACAAGGAACAGCACGACGAACAGCTGACGGCCCGTCAACTCGACCTGCTGGCACTGGCCGTGACCCCGGCCCGCTACCTCGTCCACGGCCAGCAGATGCTCTCCGCCTACCTCCAGCAACTCGCCCCCGGCAGCTACATCGCCACCTGCGCCGCCTTCCAGACCGCCGACCAGCTCCGCCGCGTCCAGCTCCTCGCCTACCGCACCACCCAGCTCGCCCGCACCCACCCCGACCGCGCCTTCGGCCTCGCCGAACGCACGACCTGGGAACACCAACCGGACTGGCAACCGTTCCGCCGGGCCGTCGAGGAAGCACTGGTCGCCTACGACTGGGACGTGGCCCTGGTCGCCTTCCAGCTTGTGGTCAAACCGGTCGCCGACGCCGTACTCCTGCACGGCCTGGCCCGCCGCCTCGACACCGTCGGCGTCCCCCTCGACTCCCTCGTCACCGACGACCTGGGGCGCGACGCCCACCGCGCGGCCCGCTGGACCCGGACCCTGCTGACATTCCTGACCGACGCGGACCCCGGAAACCGGGCCGTCCTCCAGGGCCACCTCGACACCTGGGCCACGTACGGCACCGCCATGGCCGCCGCGGGTGCCCGACTGCTGGGCGCGCCGGACTTCGAGGCCACGGCGCTGGAAGCGTGGGACGAACTCCTGACGGCCGGCGGACTTGCCCGCCCTCGGACGCCGTAGGCGTGAACTCCCGGGATCGAGGGGTCAGTTGGCGATCTGACAGGAATCGGCCATGGCGGTGGTGTCCAGTTGATCAGGAGGGCCGGCCGCCGAACTGCCAGTCGTGCACCTCGATGTCGGCGTACCGGGCCCGGGTCAGCACGGCGCGCGCCGTCTCCGGGTCCGGTGCCCGGAGCAACGCCGCCGTGCCCAGCCAGGTGGCGCCGTCGTCGGACAACAGGGGCCCGTACGCGATCAGTTCGTCCCGGCCGGGCGGCACCGCCAGGTCCACGGCCTGCCCGGCACCGAAGCCGAGCACCAGGTACCGGTTGCCGCCGGTCCGGCCGCCGGGGAAGTCCCACATGGTGCGCCCCAGCATGTTGCGCCACCGGCGCAGCAGTACGTCCCGGTAGACGCCGGCCTGATAGTTGGGCTCGTCGAAGGCGAACGCGCGGGCGGCGGCCGGATCGGGCAGGTCGAGGATGTGCACGCTGCCGGTGGCGGTGTCACCGTCGTCGGCGAGCGTCGGACCCCGGGCGATCATCTCCTTGGCGTACTGGTCCATGTAGGACCAGTGCCGTTCCACCAGTTCGTCGCGCAGGGTGAGGGAACCGGGCCGGTCGCGGTGGTAGCAGAGGAACTCCATGTCCGAAGGATTCCTCGTGGAGGTGACCGGGTCGAGCGGGTTTCCCCGCCCGGCCTTGCGACCGGCTCATGCGGATCAGACGGTCACGACGCGTCCGCTTCCGTTCCCGGGCCACCGCCGGCGGCGCTCTCGCAGGTCGTGAGGAAGTCGATGAGCGCCGCGTTCACCTCGACGGGGCGTTCCTGCTGGGTCCAGTGGCCGCAGCCGGGCAGTTCGATGGGTGCGCGTACCAGGCTGGGCATGAAGTTCGGAAGCTGGGCGATGATGTCGCGCGCGCCGGGGAAGGCGGGGACGAGGTCGCGGTCGCCGAAGATATAGAGGGCGGGCCGGGTGACGACGGCGTTGTTCCAGGGCGCGGTCAGGTCCCAGTTGCGGTCGAGGTTGCGATACCAGTTCAGGGCGCCGGTGAAGCCCTTGGAGAAACTCTCGGTCAGCGTGTCGAGATCCTCCTCGGTGAGCCACTCCGGCAGCACCTCGGGGTCCTCCATGTCCGCGAGCCAGCCCTTCTCGGGGTCGACCAGAGGCTGCATGATCTCGCCGGAGGGGGAGGCCGAACCGGAGGCGGAGTAGAGGAACTTGCGGAGAGTGGTGCGGGTGTCCCTCCCGAACTCGGCGTCGGCGACGCCCGGTTGGTCGAAGTAGTTCCAGTAGAATCTGCCCTGGAAGATCTCCTGCATCATCGCCAGCGGACGCTGCGTCCCCCGGTACGGCGGCGGCACGCTCAGCCCGGCCACCCCGAGCACCAGGTCCGGCCGCAGCAGCGCGGTGTGCCACGCGACCGGCGCACCCCAGTCGTGCCCGACGACATACGCCTTCTCCTCGCCCAACTCCTGGATCAGACCGACGACATCGCCGACCAGGTGGAAGATGGTGTACGCGTCGACCTCGTCCGGATGGTCACTGCTGCCGTATCCCCGCTGGTCGGGGGCGACCACATGGAACCCCGCGTCGGCCAGAGCGCCGATCTGGTGATGCCAGGAGTGCCATGACTCCGGGAAGCCGTGCAGGAGTATCACCAGGGGGCCTTCACCCTGCTCGGCGATGTGCAGACGGATGCCGTTCACGTCGACAAAACGATGCGTAACCATGCGGACGAGGCTACGTGTCGTGCCTGTCGAGCCGCGTGGCGGGTTTCGGCCTAACGGCCGGGACGCTGTGCCTCCTCGCCGTCCTGCTCCTGGTAGGAGTAGCGCTGCTCCTTCCACGGGTCGGCGATGTTGTGGTAACCGCGCTCCTCCCAGAACCCGCGCCGGTCCTCGGTGAGGTACTCGATGGCGCGCAGCCACTTGGGGCTCTTGTAGCCGTACAGATGCGGCACGACCAGCCGCAGCGGGAAGCCGTGTTCGGCGGTGAGGGGCTCACCGTTGTGGTGCGTGGCCAACAGGGTCTGCGCGGCCGTGAAGTCGGCGAGACGGAGGTTCGTGGAGTAGCCGTACTCCGCCCACGCCATGACATGCGTGACCTCCGGCGCGGGCGGTACCAGCTCCAGGACGGTGCCGGCGGGGATGCCGTACCACTCGTGGTCGGTGGAGGTCGGGCCGGACGCGCAGTGCAGATCGGCGACGACCGTGACATGCGGCAGCGGCGCGAGCTCGTCGAACGTCCAGAGGTGCTCGGCACCGTCGGCCGTGGCGCCGTGGACGCGCAGGTTCCAGCGCTCGGGGCGGAAACGGGGGACGGGCCCGTAGTGCGAGACCGGCCAGCCGTGCACATGACGCTGGCCGGGCGGAACGGGACGGGACGCGTCGGCGGCCTCGGCCGTACCTTGTCGGTCGCTTGCCACGGGTGGCGCCCCTTCTCCGCTGGTCTCCTGGTTACGGCTGCCTTTCCCGAGCAGCGTAGGCGCTCACCCGGGACGGGGCCGACGCCGGGTCCCGGTGCGCGCCCACGCGTCGCTCGTCACGCGAATCGCGGCTACGGCGGCCCCGCGTCAGACGGTCGCCAGGGACACCTCGGTCGACTTGATCAGGGCGACGACCGGCGAACCGGTCCGCAGCCCCAGGTCGCCGACCGCGTCCTTCGTGATCGCCGCGGTCAGCTCGCCCCCGTCGACCGTGACCTTGACGACGGCCATCGCCCCGCCGGTGGCGACGTCGCTGACCGTGCCGGGCAGCTGGTTGCGGATGGACACCCCCTCCACCCGGCTCGTGGCGAGCGCGACCTCGGTGGACTTCATCATGGCGCGCACGGCCGTGCCCTCGGCGAGTCCCAGATCCTTCACGGCCTCCAACGTGATCGCCGCGGTGAGGTCCTGGCCGCCGTCGAGGCGCACCTTCACGGCCGCCATCACCGCGCCGGGCGTGACGGCCGTGACGGTGCCGGGAATCTGGTTGCGGATGCTCAAGCTCATGACGGAACGCCTCACAGAGAAAGGTCTGGATTGCCGGATTTATCACCAGCTGTGAGTCCACAAGCTAGCCGCTCAGATCCCGCCCGTCACAGACCCCGTCGCATCCACCGCCTGGGAGTTTGCTTCGTCCTGGCAAATCAGAGGAACCCCGCGGACAGCAACGCCGAGGACCAGAATCCCGCCGTGGCGAATCACGTTGCCGAGAACGATCTAGCTGGCTAGGTTCGCCCCATGGCTGATGACGAACCCACGCGGGCCGCCGGTCTGCTCGATGCCCAGGCCAAGGCCGCGCTGCTCTTCACGGAGGTCGAGGAACGCGGGCTGGTGGCGCCCGGCGAGGGGGAGCGGGCGGTCAGCGACCGGGTTCGTGACCTCGCGAACGAGCTGTTCGGCACGACCCGGCACTGGCACAAGCGGATCGTGCGCTCGGGGCCGAACACGCTCGCGCCGTACAAGGAGAACCCGCCGGACCGGGTCATCGGTGCGGACGACATCGTGTTCGCCGACTTCGGGCCGATCTTCGAGGAGTACGAGGCCGACTTCGGGCGGACCTTCGTGCTGGGCGACGACCCGGTCAAGCACCGGCTGCGCGACGACCTCCCCAAGGTGTTCGCGGCCGGCCGGCGCTTCTTCGAGAACACCCCGGACATCACCGGCGCACGCCTGCACACCGAGGTCGCCCGCCTCGCGGACAAGGCGGGTTGGGAGCTGGGCGGCTGGCATGCCGGGCACCTGGTCGGCGAGTTCCCGCACGAGACGATCGAGGGCGCGCACGTCGAGTCGTACGTCACCCCCGAGAACGACACCCCCATGCGCCGCACGGACAAGGCCGGCCGTACCTGTCACTGGATCCTGGAGATCCATCTCATCGACCGCGAACGGGGATTCGGCGGTTTCTACGAGGAACTCCTCACCCTCTGACGGTAGTTGGCTCGGCGATAGTTGATCCATGGGCACTGTGACGGCGCTGTACCGGTATCCGGTCAAGTCGATGCTGGGCGAGGCCGTGATCGCCGTTGCGGTCACGGAGAACGGACTGTCCGGGGACCGGGTCTACGCCGTCCTCGACGGGACGGGCGCGGTCGGCAGCGCCAAACACCCCCGGAAGTGGGGCGAGTTGCTGCGCTGCCGGAGCCGGCTCGACGACTCCGGTGTGGTCCGGGTCGTCCTGCCGGACGGCACCACCCTGCCGGTCGAAGCCCCCGACCTGGACGCGGAGTTGTCCAAGCTGCTGGGCCGGCAGGTGTCCGTCTCCGGCGTCGTACCGGAGCACAGCCGACTGGAGCGCGCCGTACCCGAGTACGAGGGCGGTGTCCCGGACGCCGTACGGGAGTCGGCGACCGTCGACGCGACGGGGGAGAGCATCACGACGGGCGGTGTCGCGCCGGGCACGTTCTTCGACTTCGGCCGGGTCCATCTCGTCACCACGGCTGCCCTGGACCGGATGCGGAGCGTGTATCCCGCCGGGGACTTCGACGCCCGCCGCTTCCGGCCGAACCTGGTCGTCGACACCCTTGGCGGGCCCGGCTTTCCGGAGGACGCCTGGGTGGGGTCGCGGCTGCGGGTGGGGGAGGCGCTGTTCCGCGTGCTGGTCCCCACACCTCGCTGCGTGATCCCCACCCTCGGCCACGACGAACTCCCGCCGGACCCCGGCCTCATGCGCGCGGTCGCCCGGGAGCACCGCATCCCGGTGTTCGACCTCGGCCGGCTGTCGTGCCTCGGTGTGTACCTGGACGTGCTGGAGTCGGGGACGGTGCGGGTGGGCGACCCGATCGCGTTGGAGGAGACGGCCGCGTGACACCCCCACACGACGGACGACGGGTCAGTCTTCGGCCCTGCCGAAGCGGTACTTCAGGTGCGTGGCGAGGGGCGTCTCGACCACCCTGACCGGCTCGACGCGCCGCGGTCCCGCGCCCGGGCCTTCGAAGAGCCGTAGGCCCGCGCCGAGGAGGGCGGGCACCACATGGAGTTGGAGTTCGTCGATGAGGCCCTCCCCGAGGTACTGGTGCACCGTGCTCGCACCGCCCGCGATGTCGATGTTCCGGTCACCGGCGACGGCCTTCGCCCGGTCGAGCGCGCTGTGGATGCCGTCGGTGACGAACGTGAAGGTGGTGCCGCCCTCCTTGACGAGGGTCGGCCGGGGGCGGTGGGTGAGGACGAAGACCGGGGTGCGGAAGGGCGGGTTGTCGCCCCAGAACTCCTCCCCGGTGTCGTACATCATCCGGCCCATCACCACTGCTCCGGTCGCGTCGAACCACTCCCGCATCAACTCGGAGTCGCGATTCTCCGCCCCACCGGTCATGCCCTGGCGCTCCCGCCAGCTCGCCAGATTGTGGATCCACTCGAAGAGCGGCTCGGCGCCGTCGCCGCCCGGGTTGTCGATGCTCACGCCGGTGCCGGCGATGTAGCCGTCGAGGGAGATGGCCAGATCCGCGGTCACGGTCACGATGGTGCTCCTGAGTCGTGGAGGTACTGCTGCTTCCACCTCGTTTTCTCGCAGGGTGCCCCGGCTTTCAGGCCGGGGGTGAATGCGAGCCCCTGTGGAGCAGGGCGGGAGTAGCGGCTATGCCCCCGGGGTGGAACGGCGTTCGTTGTCCTCGGCCTCGCGTCGCACGAGGGATACCAGCCATGAGTTGAGGGAGCGGTCGTCTGTGGCGGCCAGCATCTTGGCCTTGTCGTACAGGTCGTCAGGGAGTCTGAGATTCAGCTTGATCATGCGTCAAGTGTGGCCCTAAAGTAGGGCCATGTCACGTTTCCGGATGTATCCGACGAGTGAGCAGGCGGGCATCATGCTCGGCCACTGCGCGCACGCCCGGTACGTGTGGAACCTGGCCGTCGAGCAGCACTCCCACTGGCGCAGGGGCAGGAAGGCGGCGCCGGATTTCGCCGAGCAGTGCCGTCAGCTCACCGAGGCCCGGCGGGAGAACGAGTGGCTGCGTGAGGGCAACGCCGATGTGATGCAGCAGGCCCTCAAGGACTTCGCGCGGGCCAAGAACGCCCGCTTCACGTCCGGGTTCGGTGAACCGACCTGGCGCAAGCGGTTCCAGCACGAGGGCTTCCGCGTCATCGGCACCCACCGTGTTCCCGAGTCCGGACCGGACGGTTCACCGAAGCTGAACCCGAAGTCGGGCAAGCAGGTCATAGGGCGCTCGGTGGTGGTACGGAAGCTCAACCGCCCCTGGGCGCAGGTGAAGGTGCCCGGCTGCGGCTGGGTCCGCTTCCGCCTCACCCGCACCGGCCTGCCGGACGCGAAGACATTCCGCGTCACCTTCCGCAACAACCAGTGGCACATCGCCTTCGCCGTCCTCCCCGTACCACTCCCCGCGCCCGCCACGGGCGAGATCATCGGCATCGACCGGGGCGTGGCCATCACGGCTGCCCTCTCGGACGGGCGCAGGCTCAACTGCCCCCAGCTCACCGTGAAAGAGCGGGCGCAGATCCGCAAGCACCAGCGCCGCGCCGCCCGCGCCCCGAAAGGCAGCGAGCGGAAGAGTGCCGAGTATGCGAAGGCCGCCAGACTCAAAGCCCGCGACGCCGACCGGCGCAAGGACTGGTGCGAGAAGACTGCAACCATGCTCGCCCGGACCTACGGCCTGATCCGGTTCGAGAAGCTGAACATCAAGAACATGACCGCCAAGGCCAACCCGAAGCCGGACCCGGGGCAGTCCGGTACGTTCCTGAAGAACGGCCGGGCCGCCAAAGCCGGGCTCAACCGGGCGATCCTCGCGCAGGGCTGGGGCCTGCTGCGCCGACGCACGGAGGACAAGGCCCCGGGAAGGGTCGAGGACGTACCCGCTCCTTACACCAGTCTGCGTTGCTCCGCCTGCGGGTGGATCGAGAAGAAGTCGCGCAAGAGCCAAGCCGACTTCGTCTGCGTGTCCTGCGGGTTCACCTGCAACGCCGATGAGAACGCAGCAGTCAATGTCGCGGCAGGACAGGGCGGGATCCCCCGCCCCCGGCGTACCGCCGGTGCCGGAGGGGTGACAGCGGCCACCAGCCGTTCGAACGCCCGTGAACCTCAACCCACCCGGGTTGGAATCCCCCTACTTTTAAGAGGCGGAGGATGTCAATCTCACGTCGATCGGGAGCCGGCGAATTAAACATGTCGCCCCTCCTGAGAATGGGGCGGCATTGTCCGCTACTCGACGGTGACGACCATTTCGACCGGAGCGCACTCCGGCGCCGAGGCGGTCAGGCGGATCTTGCCGGGGCCGGTCGGGCGGAGGACGGCGAGGGCGCGGCCTTCGTAGGTACGGCGCTCGGTCGCGTCGAAGCGCTCCTGAGTGGAGGGATCGGCGCTGCCGAAGCCCGACAGGACGCCCGCGCCGGAGACTTCGAGGCGCACCGGGCGGTCGGCCGCGGTGTGGAGGATGCCGTCGGGGTCGGTCAGGCTGAGGGTGACGTACGCGAGGTCCCCGCCGTGTGCCGTGATGTGCGGACGGTCGGGTTCGGCGCGCAGCCGCACCGTGCCGGTCGCGGTGCGCAGGACGGTGCGGCCGGTCTCGGCGCCGTCGCGGTAGGCGATCGCAAGGAGTTCGCCGGGTTCGTACGACGTCTCGAACTCGGCGCGGAAACGGTGACCCTCGCCCACTGGTTGGCGCCCCAACGAGCGCCCGTTGGCGAGGAGTTCAACCTCGTCGGCGTCGCCGTAGACCTCGATCGTGACCGGTTCGCCCTCGGAGCCGGGCCAGGTCCAGGTGGCGACGGTGTCGCTCCACGCCCACGGCGTCCCGGCCCAGGCCTTGCCATGGTGTTCGGGGCGACGGACCGCGATGTAGGGCTGGACGCGCAGGCCGAAGACGATCTCGCGGTAGTAGGAGGCGGGGCGGCGGTGGCCGGTGATGTCGAGGTCGCCGCAGCCCGCGAGGAGGTAGGGGTAGGGAGCGGTGTGGGCG
>NZ_JBLTJC010000364.1:0-10180 GCF_048158785.1 Streptomyces colwelliae
GCCGTGAGGTGTCCTAACGGCGCCCTACGGGAGGTGATTCCGGCCCTGGGGCGGGTGATTCCCGCTCTGGGGCGGCATATGAGGTCCCGTCACTCGGACCGTGGGGCCGCCACCGTGTGGAGTCTCGGGGCGATGGCCGTGATGTGTGTCGTGTTCGGGGTCGTGCTGGCCCTGGGGCAGGCCGTCGTGGCCCGGCACCGGGCGGCCGGCGGTGCGGATCTCGCGGCGCTCGCGGCGGCCGACCACTGGGCGGAGGGCGGTACGGGGGCCTGCGCCCGGGCGGAGCGGGTGGCGCGGGCGCAGGGGACGCGGCTCGTGCGGTGCGCGGTCGTGGGCGAGACGTCGGACGTGACGGCGTCGGCGGGCGGGGGACCGTTCGCGGCGGAGGTCAGGGCACGGGCGGGGCCTGCTGGACCGGTACCTCCACCGGCGCCTCCCCCCGCGTCTCCGGTGCCTCCGCCGGTCCCCGCGCCTCCGGTGCCTCCCGCAGAAGCTCCGTGAGCAACCGCACAGCCCCCCGTTTGTGCAACGGCTCGTTGCCGTTGCCGCACTTGGGGGACTGGATGCAGGACGGGCAGCCGGCGTCGCACTCGCAGGAGGCGATGGCCTGGAGGGTGGCGGTGAGCCAGGCGCGGGCCGTGTGGAAGGCGCGCTCGGCGAAGCCCGCGCCGCCGGGGTGGCCGTCGTAGACGAAGACCGTCGGCAGCAGTGTGTCGGGATGGAGGGGGACCGAGACTCCGCCGATGTCCCAGCGGTCGCAGGTGGCGAAGAGGGGGAGCATGCCGATCGAGGCGTGTTCGGCGGCGTGGAGGGCGCCGCCGAGGATCTCGGGGTTGATGCGGGCGGCGTCGAGTTGGTCCTCGGTGACCGTCCACCACACGGCACGCGTGCGGAGCGTACGAGGAGGGAGGTCGAGTTTCGACTCGCCGAGGACTTCGCCGGTGATGACACGTCTGCGGAGGAAGGAGACGACCTGGTTGGTGACTTCGACGGAGCCGTAGCACAACTTGCCCTGGCCCCAAGGGACTTCGACGTCCGTCTCCAGGACGGAGATCGCCGTGGTGTCGCGGGCGACCGTCGAATAGGGCGGGCTCGCCTCCTCGACCAGGGCCACCGAGTCCTCCAGGTCCAGGGAGCGCACCAGGTATGTGCGGCCCTGGTGGAGGTGGACCGCGCCCTCGTGGACGGTCGCGTGGGAGGCGGCCTCGTCGACCGTGCCCAGGAGGCGGCCGGTGCCGTTCTCGACGATCTGGACCGGCTTTCCGCCCCCGCCGCGGATGTCGGTGAGATCGGCGGCCCGTTCGCGGCGTGTCCAGTGCCAGGCCTTCGCCCGGCGGCGGAGCAGCTTCGCGGCCTCCAGTTGCGGCAGCAGGTCCGCCGTCGCCGGGCCGAACAGGTCCAAGTCGTCGTCGGTGAGCGGGAGTTCGGCAGCCGCAGCGCACAGGTGCGGGGCCAGGACGTACGGGTTGTCCGGGTCCAGGACCGTGGACTCCACCGGCTGGTCGAAGAGGGCCTCCGGGTGGTGGACGAGGAACGTGTCCAGCGGGTCGTCGCGGGCCACCAGGACGGCCAGCGCCCCCTGTCCGGAGCGTCCGGCGCGGCCCGCCTGCTGCCACAGGGAGGCGCGGGTGCCCGGATAGCCGGCGATCAGGACGGCGTCCAGGCCCGAGACGTCGATGCCGAGTTCGAGGGCGGTGGTGGCGGCGAGGCCGAGCAACTCGCCCGAGTGGAGGGCGCGTTCGAGGGCGCGGCGTTCCTCGGGGAGGTAGCCGCCGCGGTAGGCGGCGACTCGGCGGGCCAGGGAGCGGTCGACCTCGGCGAGGCGTTCCTGGGCGATCAGCGCGATCAGCTCGGCGCCGCGCCGGGACCGTACGAAGGCCACCGAGCGCACGCCCTGGACGGCGAGGTCGGTCAGCAGGTCGGCGGTCTCGGCGGTGGCCGTACGGCGGACCGGGGCGCCCTCCTCGCCGTGGAGTTCGGTGAGCGGGGGTTCCCAGAGGGCGAACACCAGTTCACCGCGGGGCGAGGCGTCGTCGGCGACCTCGACCACCGGGAGGCCGGTGAGGCGGCGGGCGGCGACCGAGGGCTCGGCGGCGGTCGCGGAGGCGAGGAGGAAGACCGGGGAGGAGCCGTAGCGGGCGCAGAGGCGGCGCAGACGGCGCAGCACCTGGGCGACGTGGGAGCCGAAGACGCCCCGGTAGGTGTGGCACTCGTCGATGACGACGTACTTCAGGGACTTCAGGAAGGAGGACCAGCGCGGGTGCGAGGGCAATATGCCGCGGTGGAGCATGTCGGGGTTGGTCAGGACGTAGTTGGCGTACTGGCGGACCCACTCGCGCTCTTCGAACACAGTGTCGCCGTCGTACACGGCCGGGCGAACGGCATTGCCCAGCGGTTGTGAAAGTTCCTTCACGGAGCGGAGCTGGTCGGCTGCCAGGGCTTTTGTGGGGGCCAGGTACAGGGCGGTGGTGCCGCGGCCGTTCGGCGCCTCGGAGCCGTCCAGGAGCGCGGAGAGGACCGGTACCAGATAAGCCAGCGACTTGCCCGAGGCGGTGCCTGTGGCAACGATCACTGACTCGCCGTCGAGGGCGTGCTCGGCGGCCTGTGCCTGGTGGGCCCAGGGGTGTTCGATACCGGCTTCCTGGACGGTGGCGATCACCTCCGCGCGAATCCGGTCAGGCCAGACGGCATGGCGGCCCTCGCGCGGGGGCAAGTGCTCCGTATGAGTGATGCGCGAAGCCCGGCTCGGTCCCGACGCCAGCCGGTCCAGGACCGTGCTCGGCGAGAGGCCGGACACGGGGTCCGCCGAGGGTCGGTCGGTTCGCTGATTCTTGGCCATCGGCACCGAGTGTGTCACTGGCGTGACGGACAATGGAGCCAAGGCGTCGTGCACGCCCTGCGGTAAGTGATTGAATGCCATCGCGGCTGGCGAACCGTCCTGGGGGCTCTGCCGAGGTGTCCCATGGGATGACCGCTCGATAGCAAGGTGCTGGAGGATCCGTGGACCTGTCCCTGTCGACCCGTACCGTCGGCGATCGTACGGTCGTCGAGGTCGGTGGAGAAATCGACGTATATACCGCGCCCAAGTTGCGCGAACAGCTGGTCGAGCTGGTGAACGACGGGAGTTTCCACCTCGTCGTGGACATGGAGGGAGTCGACTTCCTCGACTCCACCGGGCTCGGTGTGCTGGTCGGCGGCCTGAAGCGGGTGCGTGCCCACGAGGGCTCGCTGCGCCTGGTCTGCAACCAGGAGCGCATTCTGAAGATCTTCCGTATCACCGGCCTCACCAAGGTGTTCCCGATTCACACCTCGGTCGAGGAAGCGGTGGCGGCCACCGACTGACCGACCGTTCCGGGAGCGGCGTGTGACCGCTCCCCGATCGGCCGTATAGACGACCGGTGGACCGGGCTTTCGGCAGCCCGGCCCTCCGACAGCACGCCCGTAGTCCCGAGGGGGATGCATGGCCACCGTTGAACTCCGCTTCAGCGCGCTGCCCGAGCACGTCAGGACCGCCCGACTGGTGGCGGCAGCGGTTGCGCGCAGGGCCGGAGTGGACGAGGCCGTACTCGACGAGGTCAGACTCGCCGTCGGCGAGGCCTGCACCCGTGCCGTCGGGCTGCATCAGAGCAGTGGGATCACCGCCCCGGTGAAGGTGCTGCTGATCGAGGAGGAGAAGCAGTTCTCCATCGAGGTCGGCGACGAGGCACCACGTTCGGCTCCCGGCGACAAGGCGCCCGGGTCCCTGGGCGACGATCCGGACGCGGAGACCGAGGAGGACGAGATGGGCCTCGCTGTCATCAGCGGGCTCGTCGACGATGTCGAGGTCACCGCGGGGGAGCACGGCGGATCGATCCGTATGACCTGGCCGACCACTCCGCCGGCCGCGCCGCTCTCCTGATTTCTGAGCCGTTCCCGCTCAATATCATTACCCCGAAAGGCCCTACTGAGTAGGGCCTTTCGGCATGTCCGGCCCCGGGTGACAGTCGTACAGTGATCACGTACAGCGTTTTCGTGAATTCATTCACGATCAGTCCGCCGGTAATTTGATCAAGTGCCAATGCTTTTAAGGCATTACTATGCGAAGGCCAATTCCGTTTGCCGCGCACTGTTTTGATCAGGTTCCGGTACCTACAATCCGTCCACATCTTGAGCTCAGCACAGGCGTCAAGGAGGACGAATGGCGGGGCTTTCTACCCCTCAGCAGTTTGACCACCCCACAACCTTCGCAGCCGCAGTCCTGACCGACGACAACCGCATCCTCGTGATGGTGATCGGCCTCGTGGCGCTGGCAGCGCTCGTGGTCGCGGGCATCCTGGTCCGCGAGGTACTCGCGGCCGGCGAGGGCACCGACAGCATGAAGAAGATCGCGACGGCGATCCAGGAGGGCGCCAACGCCTATCTGGGACGGCAGTTGCGCACGGTCGGCGTATTCGCCGTGATCGTTTTCTTCCTGCTTCTGCTGCTGCCCGCAGACGACTGGAATCAGCGCGCCGGACGATCGATCTTCTTCCTGATCGGTGCGGTGTTCTCGGCGACCACCGGCTATATCGGCATGTGGCTCGCCGTACGCAGTAATGTCCGCGTCGCCGCGGCGGCCCGGGAAGCGACCCCCGCGGAGGGTGAGCCGGAAAAGGATCTCACCGCCGTCTCGCACAAAGCAATGAAGATCGCTTTCCGCACGGGCGGCGTCGTCGGCATGTTCACGGTGGGGCTCGGTCTGCTGGGCGCCTCGTGCGTGGTGCTGGTGTACGCGGCCGACGCGCCGAAGGTGCTGGAGGGATTCGGCCTCGGAGCCGCCCTCATCGCCATGTTCATGAGGGTCGGCGGCGGCATCTTCACCAAGGCCGCCGACGTCGGCGCCGACCTGGTCGGCAAGGTCGAGCAGGGCATCCCGGAGGACGATCCGCGCAATGCCGCGACCATCGCCGACAACGTGGGCGACAACGTCGGCGACTGCGCGGGCATGGCGGCCGACCTCTTCGAGTCGTACGCCGTGACGCTGGTCGCCGCGCTGATCCTCGGCAAGGCGGCGTTCGGCGACTCCGGGCTCGCCTTCCCGCTGCTCGTGCCGGCGATCGGTGTGATCACCGCCATGATCGGGATCTTCGCGGTGGCGCCGCGCCGGACCGACCGCAGCGGCATGTCCGCGATCAACCGGGGGTTCTTCATCTCCGCGGTGATCTCGCTCGTGCTGGTGGCGGTCGCGGTCTTCGTCTATCTGCCGTCGTCGTACGCCGACCTCGACGGTGTCACCGACGCGGCGATCAAGGTCAAGGACGGCGATCCGCGGATCCTCGCGCTCGTCGCCGTGGCCATCGGCATCGTGCTCGCCGCGCTCATCCAGCAGCTGACCGGCTACTTCACGGAGACGAACCGCCGTCCCGTGATGGACATCGGCAAGACCTCGCTCACCGGCCCGGCCACCGTCATCCTCGCCGGTATCTCGCTGGGCCTCGAATCGGCCGTCTACACCGCCCTGTTGATCGGTCTCGCGGTCTACGGGGCGTTCCTGCTCGGCGGCGCCTCGATCATGCTGGCGCTGTTCGCGGTGGCGCTGGCCGGTACCGGTCTGCTCACCACGGTCGGCGTGATCGTCGCCATGGACACCTTCGGGCCGGTCTCCGACAATGCGCAGGGCATCGCCGAGATGTCCGGCGACGTCGAGGGCGCGGGCGCGCAGGTGCTCACCAACCTGGACGCGGTGGGCAACACCACCAAGGCCATCACGAAGGGCATCGCCATCGCCACCGCCGTCCTGGCGGCGTCGGCGCTCTTCGGGTCGTACCGGGACGCGATCACGACCGGCGCGCAGGACGTCGGCGAGAAACTGTCCGGGCCGGGCGCGCCGTTGAACCTGATGATGGACATCTCCCAGCCCAACAACCTGGTCGGGCTCATCGTCGGCGCCGCGGTCGTCTTCCTCTTCTCCGGGCTGGCGATCAACGCGGTCTCCCGGTCCGCCGGGGCCGTGGTCTACGAGGTGCGGCGGCAGTTCCGCGAGCACCCCGGGATCATGGACTACTCCGAGACACCGGAGTACGGCCGCGTCGTCGACATCTGCACCAAGGACGCGCTGCGCGAGCTGGCCACGCCCGGTCTGCTCGCCGTGCTCACCCCGATCGCGGTCGGGTTCACGCTCGGCGTCGGCGCGCTCGGTTCGTTCCTCGCGGGCGCGATCGGCACCGGCACGCTGATGGCGGTCTTCCTCGCGAACTCGGGCGGTGCCTGGGACAACGCGAAGAAACTCGTCGAGGACGGCAACCACGGCGGCAAGGGCAGCGAGGCCCATGCCGCCACGGTGATCGGCGACACGGTCGGCGACCCGTTCAAGGACACCGCGGGCCCGGCCATCAACCCGCTGCTGAAGGTGATGAACCTCGTCGCGCTGCTCATCGCGCCCGCGGTCATCAAGTTCAGCTACGGCGACGACAAGAACATCGGGGTGCGGATCACGATCTCGGTGCTCGCGTTCCTCGTGATCGCCGTCGCGGTGTACATCTCCAAGCGGCGCGGGATCGCCGTGGGGGACGGGGACGACGCCGAGAAGCCGGCCAAGGCGGCGGATCGGGCGGTCGTTTCGTAGGCGGACCTACGGGGATCGGCGCAGGGGTCCTACGGGGCTCAGGCCGACGGTCCTCCGAGGCTCGGTTCAACGGGCGGGCGGGCGGCGCGAGTTGTGGGCGCCGCCCGCCCGTTCTGTCGGTGTTCAGACCCTCGCCGTGAGCCTTCTCTCGCTTGGTGCAAATGGCTTCAAAAGGTCTCCTATCGGACCTTAGGCCCGGAGGTGCGGCCCGTCCGCCGTGTATGTTCCGGGGCCGAGAGCCATGGAAGGGACCAATCCGGTGAACAAGAAGCTCGCGGCCGCACTGTCCGGCGGTGCGGTACTGGTACTGGGGCTGTCGGGATGCGGCGGCAGCGGCGACGACAGCGACGCCAAGCTGGACGCATGGGCCAAGCAGGTCTGCGTCGCCGTGCAGCCGCAGGCGAAGAAGATCGAGGCCGCCAACACGGCGATCCAGAAGGAGACCTCGGACAACAGCACCCCGGAAGAGGTCCAGAAGACCGACTCGCAGGCCTTCCAGGACATGTCCGACGCCTACAAGGCGATCGGGGCCGCCGTGAACACCGCCGGGGCACCGGACGTCGACAACGGCGCGAAGAAGCAGCAGGACGCGGTCAAGGAGCTCAACGACATCTCGACGTCGTACGCCACCCTGAAGAAGCAGGTGGACGTGCTGAACACCAAGGACCAGGCGAAGTTCGCGGACGGCCTCAAGGACATCGCGACCTCGCTGGACAAGCTCAGCACGAGCGGGAACGACGCCCTGAAGACCCTCGAAGAGGGCGATGTCGGCAAGGCGATGACCAAGCAGGAGGCCTGTAAGACGGCGACTCCGGCGGCTTCGTCGTCGGCGGCCTGACCTCTTCTGGAATCGGCCTCTCCTGTAGGCAGCGATTTCGGGAATCGGCCTCTCCTGTAGGCCGCGATCTTTCAGTTGCTGAAAGATGCCCCGGTACGCGTGCGTGCCGGGGCCTTCGCATACGCGGGGGTCCTGTCGGTCGGTGCCACGCGTGTTGTCGGTGCGAGCGGCCACAATGGGGGTGTGAGTAACTCCAGCCTGCCCACCCTGCCCGCATCCGACCGCCCGGAGGTCGCCGCCCGGCTCCGGGACGCCCTGCTCGGCGCCGCCTTCACCGCCGACGGACTGCTCGAACTGCTCGGTGCCCCCGCGTACGCGGCGCTGGCCCGCAGCGAGACCGTGCCGGCCCTCCGGGCGACCAGAGGCGACACCCCGCTGGAGACGCTGGTCCGGCTGTTCCTGCTCCAACAGCCCGTGCCGCACGCACGCGTGGCGGACGTGCTGCCCGTCGCCGAGTGCGTGGCGAGCGGGTGGCTGGCGTCCGTCGGCGCCGACGAGGTCGCCGCGACCGTGGACGTACGGCCGTACGGCGGGCCCGACGGTGAGGACTGGTTCATCGTGTCCGACCTGGGGTGCGCGGTCGGCGGGGCCGGCGGGATCGGCAGCCGGGAGGAAGGCGTCGTCCTGGGGGTGGGCGGCGCGTCCACCACGCTCGCGGGCATCACCGTACGGACGCCGGTCTCCGCCGCGCTCGACCTCGGCACAGGGTCCGGCATCCAGGCGCTGCACGCGGCCCGGCACGCCACGCGCGTGACGGCCACCGACCTCAACCCCCGTGCCCTGCACATCACCGCGCTCACCCTCGCGCTGTCCGGAGCGCCGGCCGCGGACCTCCGCGAGGGCTCGCTCTTCGAGCCGGTCCGGGACGACGAGACGTACGAACTCATCGTGTCGAACCCGCCGTTCGTGATCTCGCCGGGTGCCCGGCTGACCTACCGCGACGGCGGGATGGGCGGGGACGATCTGTGCCGGTCGCTCGTTCAGCAGGCGGGGGACCGGCTGCGCGAGGGCGGATTCGCGCAGTTCCTCGCCAACTGGCAGCACGTGGAGGGGGAGGACTGGCAGGACAGGCTGCGCTCGTGGGTGCCGCGCGGGTGCGACGCCTGGATCGTGCAGCGCGAGGTCCAGGACGTCACGCAGTACGCCGAGTTGTGGCTCCGGGACGCGGGCGACCACCAGGGCGACACGGCCGCGTACGAGGCGCTCTACGACGCGTGGCTCGACGAGTTCGAGGCGCGCAAGGTCAAGGCCGTGGGCTTCGGCTGGATCACCCTGCGCAGGACGGGCTCCGACGCGCCCTCGATCACCGTCGAGGAGTGGCCGCACCCGGTCGAGCAGCCGCTCGGCGACACCGTGCGGGAGCACTTCGACCGCGTCGACTATCTGCGCGCCCACGACGACGCGGCCCTGCTCGCCGCCCACTTCAGGCTCGCCCCCGAGATCATCCAGGAACAGGTCGGGCTGCCCGGCGCCGAGGACCCCGAGCACGTCGTGCTGCGCCAGCACCGCGGCATGCGCCGGGCGACCAAGGTCGACACGGTCGGCGCGGGCTTCGCCGGCGTCTGCGACGGCACGCTGAGCGCGGGCCGCATCCTCGACGCCATCGCCCAACTCGTGGGCGAGGACCCGGTCCTGCTGCGCGACCGGACGCCGGCGCAGATCCGGCTGCTGGTGGAGCAGGGGTTCCTGGAGCCGGTCGCCTGACCGCCCTCGCCGCGCGTCAGGCCCGAGACGGCGGCCGTCACGCCTGAGGCCAGTCCGCACCACTGAGCCGCATGTGTCCTCGTCCGGCGTGATTGTTCGAATCAGTGCGGAAAAGCCCTCTTGTCAGTGGCGGGTGCGAGGCTACCTTCGGAGACAGGTTCCACGCGTCCTCGGGGGAGGCGCGCCGTCTCGGGGGAGGCGTGATGGCCGGGGATACGCCGGAACAGGGCGAGGGCAGGGTGGTCAACGGGCGCTACCGACTGCTGCGCATGCTCGGCGCGGGCGGCATGGGGCGCGTATGGCTCGCGTACGACGAGGAGTTGGCGTGCGAGGTCGCCGTCAAGGAGATCTCGCTGCCGGACGTCCCGACGGGTGCGGGCGAGCCCGCACAGCGCATCGCGCGGGCCCGTAGCGAGGCACGGCACGCGGCCCGGCTGCGCGGCCATCCGCATGTGGCGACCGTGCACGACGTGGTGATCCACGAGGGTCTGCCCTGGATCGTCATGGAGTACGTTCCGGACGGCGTCGACCTCCAAGCGGTCCTACGGCGTTCGGGCCCGCTGCCGCCCGCCCGGGTGGCCCGCATCGGGCTCGCCGTCCTTGACGCGCTCACCGCCGGGCACCGCATCGGCATCCTGCACCGGGATGTGAAACCGGCCAACATCCTTCTGGCACCGAACGCTTCGGGCGATCCGTACGCGCGCGTGCTGCTCACCGACTACGGCATCGCCCTCCAGCCCGAGTCCCACGAACCCCGCCTCACCGCCACCGCCGGCATCCTCGGCACACCCGGCTACCTCGCCCCGGAGCGAGCCCGCGGCGAGCCGCCCACCCCGGCCGCGGACCTGTTCTCCCTGGGCGCCACGCTGTACGCCGCCGTCGAGGGTCGCGGCCCCTTCGACCGCCACGGGGACTTCGCCACGCTCACGGCCCTGCTGGGCGAGGAACCGACCCCGGCCGTCCGCGCGGGCGAACTGGCGCCGGTACTCCAGGGGTTGCTGGTCAAGGACCCGGTGCTGAGGTCGGCACCGGAGACCGCGGCGCGGGGGTTGGAG
>NZ_JBLTJC010000365.1:0-10121 GCF_048158785.1 Streptomyces colwelliae
GGCGAACTCCTCGTAGCCGTGGGTGTGTTCGTCGATGAAGGGCTGGTCGACCGCGCCCTCCGTCTCAAGGATGAGCTTGTTGAGAAGGCGGAAGAGGGCCTGGTCGCCGCCGATGCGGATCTGGAGGCCGGGCCACAGGCACCACCACAGGCACAGGGACAGCCGCAGCCGTCGTACGACCCCGCGGACGCCCCCACCGCCGTCCCCGCGTACCCCGACGCCCGTATCGGAGTCGCCGCGCTGTCCCTGCGCTATCAGGTCGGTGCCGCGCTGGCGGTCGCGGTCGTCGCGGTGGCCGCGCTCGTCCATCTCGGGATGGTGTTCCTGCACGTCGCGCCGTCGAACACGGTGACGAAGCAGCACGGCAAGGCGATCGACGAGTGGATCTACCCGGAGTTCGAGCAGAACTGGAAGCTCTTCGCGCCGAACCCGTTGCAGCAGAACATCGAGGTCCAGGTGCGCGCCGATGTCCGTACCGTGGACGGCACGACCCGTACGACCGGCTGGTACGACCTGTCGGCCGAGGACGGCGCGGCCATCGACGGCAATCTGCTGCCGAGCCACACCGAGCAGAACGAACTGCGCCGGGCCTGGGACTTCCTCACCGCCACGCACGACAGTTCCAACCGCCCGATCGGCCTGCGCGGCACGCTCGCGGAGACGTATCTGCGGCGCATCGTCGTGCTGCGCCTGGACCGGGACGACGCGGCCGGCGGACAGGGCGGCGCCGTCGAGCGCGTCCAGGTCCGCTCCCGCACCACCAACGTGCCCCCGCCCGAGTGGAGTGACGAGCAGGTGTCGACCACCCCCCAGTACCGCCTGCTGCCCTGGTGGCCGGTCCCGGCGGACGAGGCCGCGGGAGGCATCCGGTGAACGGCTTCGCACTCTCGGTCTCCCGAGGCATCTCCCGCGTCACCGAGTCGGCCCTCGGCCCCTACCAGAGCGCCGTGATCCGCATCGGCTTCGCCGGCACCTGGCTGCTGTTCCTGCTCCGCGAACTGCCCCACCGCCAGGAGCTCTACGGCCCCGACGGCCCCTGGAGCTGGGACCTCGCCCGCCAACTGATCGCGGACAACGGCGCGTTCACCGCCCTGATGTGGTGGAACGGGCAGTTCTGGTTCGAGACGGTGTACGCGCTGGCCGTGCTGGCGAGCGTCCTGCTGCTGCTGGGCTGGCGCACCCGCACGATGTCCGTGCTGTTCATGGTCGGCGTGCTCTCGCTTCAGAACCGCAGCGTCTTCATGGGCGACGGCGGCGACAACGTCCTGCACCTGATGTCCCTGTACCTGGTGTTCACCCGCTGCGGCCGGGTCTGGTCCCTCGACGCGCGCCGGGCCGCGCGTACGCGGGAGGCACGCACGCGTGGGGAGCGGATTCCCGACCGGGTCGGGCCCGTCCTGTGGATCGTGCTCGGCGCGGGGCTCGTCGCGGTGACCGCGGGGGGCCGGTTCGACAGCGACTGGTTCGTGCCCGCGCTCCTGTGGGGCGTCTGGCTGGCGCAGGCCCTGTGGTGGGTGATCGGGCGGTACGCGACGTCGTACGAGCCCCGGGTGCTGCTCGACGTCGTCGCGAACGTGATCCACAACGGTGCGCTGTTCGTGATCGCGAGCGAGGCCTGTCTGATCTACGCGACGGCCGGCTGGTACAAGATCCAGGGTTCCCGCTGGCAGGACGGCACCGCCGTCTACTACCCGCTCCACCTCGACTACTTCTCGCCCTGGCCCGCCCTCGCCGACCTGCTGGCCGGCAGCGGCACGATGGTCATGCTCGTGACCTACGGGACCGTGATCGTCCAGGTCGCCTTCCCGTTCACGCTCTTCAACCGGCGCGTCAAGAACGTCCTGCTGGCCCTGATGATGACCGAGCACGCCGTGATCGCCGTGCTCCTGGGGCTGCCGTTCTTCTCCCTGGCGATGATCGCGACGGACGCGGTCTTCCTGCCGACGTCGTTCCTGCGGCGGCTGGGAGGGTGGGTGGCACGCGCGCGTGGGCGGGTGTTCGCGCGGGGCGGCGCTACGGTGCCGGACGGGGATCCGGGGGAGCCTCGCGCCCCGGAGAACCCCGAGCACAGCCACGTAGGCTTCACGGCATGACCGACCCCGCCGCAGCCGCCTGGCACCGGCTCGCCGACACCTGCGTGCTGCTCGACGGCTTCCACGCCCTCAAGCACGCGCTGCGCTTCGGGGCCGAGGTGCCGGTGGCGGTCGCCACGGACCGGCGGGCGGCCCTCGCCCTCGCCGACGAACTGGCCCCCGACGTACGGGACACCCTGGCCGCGCTGCTGACGGAGGTCCCGGAGGACACGTACCGGTCGCTCGTGCCGCGCCCCCACCCCACCGCGGTGGCCGCCCTGGCCGTACGCCCCGCGCGCGAGGCCAACCTCCAGCAGCTCGCGCACACGCCCCGTAGCGCGCCGGTGATCGTCCTCGACAACCCGCGCAACCTGGGCAACGCCGGTGCCGTGATCCGCCTCGCCGCCGGTTTCGGGGTGACCGGGGTGGTCACCACCGGGACGCTCGACCCCTGGCACCCCACGGTCGTGCGTGCCGGGGCGGGCCTGCACTACGCGACCGCCGTGGAGCGCCTGCCGGTCGACGAGCTGCCGTCAGGCCCGCTGTTCGCCCTCGACCCGGAGGGCGACGACATCCGGTCCCTGAAGCTCCCGGACGACGCCGTCCTGGCCTTCGGCTCGGAGCGCAACGGCCTCTCCGCTGAACTCCGCGCGCGCACAGACCACTTGGTGGCCCTACCGATGCGCCCCCAGGTCTCCAGCTACAACCTGGCGACGAGCGTGGCGATGACCCTGTACCACTGGAGCACGTCCACAGCAGCGCCCCTTTAGGGGCGCGGGGAACTGCGCGACCAGCCACAACGAACCGCCACTCGCGCAGCCACCGAACCCCCCGAGTTCCTAGGCGTCCCGACGAACCTCAACAACCCGGAACCGGTTCGCGACAAACGCCCCATCACACAGGGCAGCGTTGGCAGCCGGGTTGCCACCAGACCCGTGGAAGTCGGAGAACGCGGCCGTCTGATTGACGAACACCCCACCGGTCAGATTCAGCGACAACTGCGCCGCCTCCTCCAGACAGACCTCCTCAACAGCCCGCTCCACCTCCTCGTCGGTGGTGTACGCCCCAACCGTCATCGCCCCCTTCTCCCGCACCGTCCGCCGCAACAACTCCACCGCGTCCCCGACGGAGTCGACCGCGACGGCGAAGGAGACCGGCCCGAAGCACTCGCTCATGTACGCGGCCTCGTCGTCCGGCTTGGCCCCGTCCAGCTTCACGATCACCGGGGTCCGGACGACCGCGTCCGGGAACTCCGGGTTGGCGATCTCCCGTGAGGCGAGGGCGACTTCACCGAGCCCGGCGGCCGCCTCCAGGCGGGCCTTCACCTCCGGGTTGACCAGCGCGCCCAGCAGGCCGTTCGCGCGCGCGTCGTCGCCCAGGAGACCGTCCACGGACCGCGCGAGGTCGGCGACGACCTCGTCGTAGGACCGAGGACCGTCCTCGGTGCGGATGCCGTCACGGGGGATCAGCAGGTTCTGCGGGGTCGTGCACATCTGGCCGCTGTACAGCGACAGGGAGAACGCCAGGTTGGACAGCATCCCCTTGTAGTCGTCGGTCGACTCGACGACGACCGTGTTGACGCCGGCCTTCTCCGTGTAGACCTGCGCCTGGCGGGCGTTGGCCTCCAGCCAGTCGCCGAAGCCGGTCGAGCCCGTGTAGTCGATGATCCGGATCTCGGGGCGGGTGGCCAGCGTCTTGGCGATGCCCTCACCGGGACGCTCGGCGGCCAGCGCCACCAGGTTCGGGTCGAAGCCGGCCTCGGTGAGCACCTCGCGCGCGATCTGCACGGTGAGCGCGAGCGGCAGCACCGCGCGCGGGTGGGGCTTCACCAGGACCGCGTTGCCGGTGGCGAGGGAGGCGAACAGGCCCGGATAGCCGTTCCACGTCGGGAAGGTGTTGCAGCCGATGACCAGGGCGGTCCCGCGCGGCACCGGCGTGAACTGCTTGTTCATCACGAGCGGGTCGCGCTTGCCCTGGGGCTTGGTCCACTCCGCGGTGTCGGGGGTGCGGACCTGCTCCACGTACGCGTACGCCACCGCTTCCAGGCCGCGGTCCTGGGCGTGCGGGCCGCCCGCCTGGAACGCCATCATGAAGGCCTGGCCGCTGGTGTGCATGACCGCGTGCGCGAACTCGTGCGTCCGGTCGCTGATCCGCTTGAGGATCTCGACACAGACCACGGCACGCGCCTCCGCGCCCGCGTCCCGCCACGCCCGCTGCCCGGCGCGCATGGCCGGCAGCAGCACGTCGAGGTCGGCGTGCGGGTACGTCACGCCCAACTCGACGCCGTACGGCGACACTTCGCCGCCCACCCAGTCGTCCGTGCCGGGCTGGCCGAGGTCGAGGCGGGTGCCCAGGAGGGCGTCGAAGGCGGCCTTGCCCGCCGCCGCGTCCAGGCTGCCGTGCTCGCCGTACGCCTTCGGGTGTTCGGGGTGCGGGGACCAGTACGCGCGCGTGCGGATCGCTTCCAGCGCCTGGTCGAGTGTCGGCCGGTGCCGGGCGATCAGCTCGTGCGCGGTCAGTACGGCGGCCATGCGGGACCAACTCCTCGTTTCAAGAACTCGTCTGCGAGCTCATGACCTGGGCGGGAACAGGGAAAGGATCAGGGGCGGAAACAGGCGGTCAGAGTTAGAGTAACCGAACGATCGGTCGGGACAAGGGGGTCCGCCGCATCTGTGGAAAACCCCGTGCGGGAGGATCGCGCACATGACAGCACTCGACCTCAGCAGCCCCGTGGCCGTCGTCGGCACCGGCACCATGGGCCAGGGCATCGCCCAGGTCGCGCTGACCGCGGGCCACGTCGTACGGCTGTACGACGCCGTCCCGGGGCGGGCCCGGGAAGCGACCGACGCGATCGGCGCACGGCTCGACCGGCTCGTCGAGAAGGACCGGCTCACCGCCGCCGACCGGGACGCCGCACGCACCCGTCTGCTGCCCGCCGAGACCCTCGCCGACCTCGCGGACTGCACCCTCGTCGTCGAGGCCGTCCTGGAGCAGCTGGACGTCAAGCAGCAGCTGATGCGCGACCTGGAGGACATCGTCGGCGAGGACTGTCTGCTCGCCACCAACACCTCGTCCCTGTCGGTGACGGCCATCGGCGGCGCCCTGCGCAACCCCGGCCGCTTCGTCGGCCTGCACTTCTTCAACCCGGCGCCGCTGCTGCCGCTCGTCGAGGTCGTCTCCGGGTTCGCCACCGACGTCTCGTCGGCCACGCGCGCGTACGAGATGTCCCGCGCCTGGGGCAAGACGCCCGTAGCGTGCGCGGACACCCCCGGTTTCATCGTCAACCGCATCGCCCGGCCCTTCTACGCCGAGGCCTTCGCGGTCTACGAGGCACAGGCCGCCGACCCGGCCACCATCGACGCCGTCCTGCGCGAGGCGGGCGGCTTCAAGATGGGCGCCTTCGAGCTGACCGACCTCATCGGGCAGGACGTCAACGAGTCCGTCACGCACTCCGTGTGGCAGTCCTTCTTCCAGGACGTGCGCTTCACGCCCTCCCTCGCGCAGCGCCGCCTGGTCGAGTCGGGCCGCCTCGGCCGCAAGACCGGGCACGGCTGGTACGACCACGGGGACGACGCCGAGCAGCCCGAGCCGCACACCGCGGAACCGGCCCAGGCGCCCGCGTACGTCGTCGTGGAGGGCGATCTGGGCCCCGCCGCCGAACTGGCCACGCTGATCCGCGAGGCGGGCATCGTCGTCCGCGAGGAGGAAGAGGACCACGGCACCCGCATGGTGCTGCCGGGCGGCGGTCAGCTGGCGCTCGCCGACGGACAGACCTCTGTCGAGTTCCGCGACGTCGTCTACTTCGACCTCGCGCTCGACTACCGCAGGGCCGGCCGCATCGCCCTGTCCGCCTCCCAGGACACCGCCTCACAGACCCTCTCCGAGGCGATCGGCCTCTTCCAGGCGCTCGGCAAGAACGTCAGCCTCATCGGGGACGCCCCCGGGATGATCGTCGCCCGCACGGTGGCCCGGATCGTCGACCTGGCGCACGACGCCGTCGCCAAGGGCGTCGCCACCGAGGAGGACATCGACACCGCGATGCGCCTGGGTGTCAACTACCCTCTGGGTCCGTTCGAATGGAGCCGCAGGCTCGGCCGCAGCTGGGCCTACGACCTCCTGGACGACCTGCACCTGCGTGATCCTTCGGGACGGTACGCGCCGTCCCTCGCGCTCTACCGCCACGCGTACGCCACCGAGAAGCGGGAGGGCACCCCATGACCACCGCCAAGCGCGACACGTACACCCCGGAGACCCTGCTCTCCGTCGCCGTCCAGGTCTTCATCGAGCGCGGCTACGACGGCACCTCCATGGAGCACCTCGCCAAGGCGGCCGGTATCTCCAAGTCGTCGATCTACCACCACGTCACCGGCAAGGAGGAACTGCTCCGCCGCGCCGTCAGCCGCGCCCTGGACGGCCTCTTCGGGATCCTCGACGAGGAGCACGCACGCGTGGGGCGTGCCGTCGAGCGGCTGGAGTACGTCGTCCGGCGGATGGTCGAGGTGCTGACCTCCGAGTTGCCGTACGTGACGCTGCTGCTGCGGGTGCGCGGCAACACCGACACCGAACGGTGGGCCCTGGAGCGGCGGCGCGACTTCGACCACCGGGTGGCCGACCTGCTGAAGGCCGCGGCGGCCGACGGCGATCTCCGCGGTGACGTGGAGGTACGGCTCGCGACCCGGCTCGTCTTCGGGATGATCAACTCCATCGTGGAGTGGTACCGGCCCGACGCGCGGGGCATGGGCGAGCGCGAAGTGACCGACGCGGTGGCCCAGTTGGTCTTCTCCGGCCTGCGCGCACAAAGCTGAGTCAGGTCAGCTCTGGGGCTCCAGGTCCTCCTCCTCGAACACCAGCAGCGTGCGCGAGCTGAGCACCTCCGGGATCGCCTGGAGCCGGGTGAGGACCAGCTCGCGCAGCGCCCGGTTGTCCGGTGTGTGCACCAGCAGCAGGACGTCGAAGTCGCCGCCCACCAGCGCGATGTGCGAGGCCCCCGGGAGCAGTCTCAGCTGCTCGCGGACCGTGCGCCAGGAGTTCTGCACGATCTTCAGGGTGATGTACGCGGATGTGCCCTGACCGGCGCGTTCGTGATCGACCCGGGCGCCGAAGCCGCGGATGACACCGTCCTCGATGAGCCGGTTGATCCGCGCGTAGGCGTTGGCGCGCGAGACGTGCACCCGTTCGGCGACCGACCTTATCGACGCGCGGCCGTCCGCCTGGAGCATCTGAAGGATGTCCTGATCAATGGCGTCGAGCGGACGCGGGGGCGGGGCGTTGCCCGCCTCCGGGCCTTCGGCCATTTGTTCAGGTGCCATGTCCCCCCGCCTCTCTACCATGGACGTACTGCGTTCATTTCAGGTTGTGGAGAACCGTTTGTCCACAGCCTGAAGGTGCCTGTAGCCAAAATGTGCCGACGACCGAACAATCGGTAGGGAGGCGCGGCACGTCCGACGCGTCTCTCCGAGCCACTCCCACGAGGAGGTGCCGTCATGACGGTCATGGAGCAGCGGGGCGCGTACCGGCCCACACCGCCGCCCGCCTGGCAGCCGCGCACGGACCCCGCGCCGCTGCTGCCCGACGCCGTGCCGTACCGCGTGCTCGGCACCGAGGCGGCCGCGCAGGCCGACCCCGGTCTGCTGCGCCGGCTGTACGCCGAGCTGGTGCGTGGCCGCCGGTACAACGCGCAGGCCACCGCCCTCACCAAGCAGGGCCGGCTCGCCGTGTACCCCTCCACCACCGGTCAGGAAGCCTGTGAGGTCGCCGCCGCACTGGTCCTCCAGGAGCAGGACTGGCTCTTCCCCAGCTACCGCGACACGCTCGCCGCCGTCGCCCGCGGCCTCGACCCCGTGCAGGCCCTCACCCTGCTGCGCGGCGACTGGCACACCGGCTACGACCCGCGCGAGCACCGCATCGCCCCCCTGAGCACCCCGCTCGCCACCCAGCTCCCGCACGCGGTCGGTCTCGCCCACGCGGCCCGCCTCAAGGGCGACGACGTGGTCGCGCTCGCCATGGTCGGCGACGGCGGCACCAGCGAGGGCGACTTCCACGAGGCGCTGAACTTCGCCGCCGTCTGGCAGGCCCCGGTCGTCTTCCTCGTCCAGAACAACGGCTTCGCGATCTCCGTCCCCCTCGCCAAGCAGACCGCGGCTCCCTCCCTGGCCCACAAGGCCGTCGGCTACGGCATGCCCGGCCGCCTGGTCGACGGCAACGACGCGGTCGCCGTGCACCAGGTACTCGCCGACGCCGTACGGCACGCGCGCGAGGGCGGTGGTCCCACGCTCGTCGAGGCGATCACCTACCGCATCGAGGCCCACACCAACGCCGACGACGCGACCCGCTACCGCGGTGACACCGAGGTCGAGGCCTGGCGCGCGCACGACCCGATCGCCCTCCTGGAGCACGAACTCACCGAGCGCGGACTCATCGACGAGGACGGCATCAAGGCCGCGCGCGACGCCGCCGAGACCATGGCGGCCGAGCTGCGCGCGCACATGAACCAGGACCCGGTGCTCGACCCCATGGACCTGTTCGCCGACGTGTATGCCGAGCCCACCCCCCAACTGCGCGAGCAGCGCGAACAGTTGGCGGCGGAGCTGGCGGCCGAGCGGGACGGGACGCACTCATGACCACCGTCGCCCTCAAGCCCGCCACCATGGCGCAGGCCCTCACGCGCGCGTTGCGCGACGCCATGGCCGCCGACCCCACCGTGCACGTCATGGGCGAGGACGTCGGCACCCTCGGCGGAGTCTTCCGGGTCACCGACGGCCTCGCGAAGGAGTTCGGCGAGGACCGCTGCACGGACACCCCCCTCGCCGAGGCGGGCATCCTCGGCACGGCCGTCGGCATGGCGATGTACGGCCTGCGCCCGGTCGTGGAGATGCAGTTCGACGCCTTCGCCTACCCGGCGTTCGAGCAACTGATCAGCCACGTCTCCCGCATGCGCAACCGCACCCGCGGCGCCATGCCCCTCCCGATCACCATCCGCGTCCCCTACGGCGGCGGCATCGGCGGCGTCGAGCACCACAGCGACTCCTCCGAGGCCTACTACATGGCGACCCCGGGCCTCCACGTCGTCACCCCCGCGACCGTCGCCGACGCCTACGGCCTGCTGCGCGCCGCCATCGCCTCCGACGACCCGGTCGTCTTCCTGGAGCCCAAGCGCCTGTACTGGTCGAAGGACACCTGGAACCCCGACGAGCCGACCCCCGTCGACCCGATCGGCCGCGCGGTCGTACGCCGGACGGGCCGCAGCGCCACACTCATCACCTACGGCCCGTCCCTGCCCGTCTGCCTCGAAGCCGCCGAGGCGGCCCGGGCCGAGGGCTGGGACCTCGAAGTCGTCGACCTGCGCTCCCTGGTGCCGTTCGACGACGAGACGGTGTGCGCGTCGGTACGCCGGACCGGCCGCGCACTCGTCGTCCACGAGTCGGGCGGCTA
Source organism: Streptomyces colwelliae (assembly GCF_048158785.1). Classification (NCBI taxonomy): domain Bacteria; kingdom Bacillati; phylum Actinomycetota; class Actinomycetes; order Kitasatosporales; family Streptomycetaceae; genus Streptomyces; species Streptomyces colwelliae. The sequence continues at coordinate 9,504 of NZ_JBLTJC010000365.1, forward strand.
CGGCGGCCCGGGCGGCGAGATCGCGGCCCGCGTCACCGAGCGCTGCTTCCACCACCTGGAGGCGCCGGTGCTGCGCGTCGCCGGGTTCGACATCCCGTATCCGCCGCCGATGCTGGAGCGGCACCATCTGCCCGGCGTCGACCGGATCCTGGACGCCGTGGGCCGGCTCCAGTGGGAGGCGGAGAACTGATGGCACAGGTGCTGGAGTTCAAGCTCCCCGACCTCGGCGAGGGACTGACCGAGGCGGAGATCGTGCGCTGGCTGGTCCAGGTCGGCGATGTCGTCGCCATCGACCAGCCGGTCGTCGAGGTCGAGACGGCCAAGGCGATGGTCGAGGTGCCGTGTCCCTACGGCGGTGTCGTCACGGCCCGCTTCGGCGAGGAGGGCACGGAACTGCCCGTCGGCTCCCCGCTGTTGACGGTCGCGGTGGGGGCACCGGCCTCCGACGTCGAGACCGGCGCCGAGTCCGAGGGCTCGGGGAACGTGCTGGTGTTGGAGACATGGGCGGCGGACTTACGGCAGCTCCGCATCGAGGTCGGTGATCCCACGCTGGCGGAGATCGCGGAGCGCGCACCGAAGAGCCGGCCGTTGTCGCCTTCCGGTGTCAGCGAGATCCTG
>NZ_JBLTJC010000366.1:0-10093 GCF_048158785.1 Streptomyces colwelliae
CTGCTGCGCCTGCGTGACGCTGCTGGAAAGACCCAGCAACAGGCCGCCGCGCCGCACGGCTCGTCACCGAGTGGGGGCACCCGGCCCTCGCCGGTGATGTCGCCCTCGTCGTATCCGAGTTGATGACCAACGCCCTGTTGCACGGCAGCCTCCGAGACCGGCTCATCCGGGTCCGGATCACCGTCACCGGGATCACCCTTCGCGTCGAGGTCAGTGACCCGCGCGGCGAACGCTTGCCGAGTCCGTGCCCCGTGAGTGACACGGATCAGTTCGGCCGGGGATTACTTCTGGTCGGAGCCCTGGCTCACCGCTGGGGATGGGAGCCCCGTTCCGTTGGCAAGACCGTGTACGCGGAGTGGGTGCTCGGGGCTGACCCCGCTGCGGCGAAACCGCTCGTGGGTGCGAGCGAGTGAGCGTTCTCCAAGTCGTCTGTGTTTCTCGGAGTGGTACGGGCTGTCGTCATCGCCTCGTCCAGCGTTGGTGCGGGCGCGGCCAGTCCATCGCCCCCCCGGCGCGGAAACGGGAAGCTGCATAGCCGAACGGGAAGTCCAAAAGGCGCCCATCGATTCAGCGCCTTTGGTGAATGAGCCGTAGATGGTGCGCGCATTACTGGGGCGTTGGGGGAAGCGCGCCCTGATCACCACCTTGATTCGGCACCTTTTCCGCCCCGTTCCGATGAGCGGAACATGACACGACAACCGGTTCATCGCGACCCACGCTGTCTGCCGAGGGTTGGGAACTCCTGGACCGGTGTTGCGCAGGAGTTCCACCAGCCCCGGTCATAGCGTCGGCAGCACTTGTTGCCACGCTTCCGATCACCTGGGGGAAGTACATGAAGAGACGCGGAATGGTCAGCGCAATGCTGGCCGGCCTGATGGTCCTCGCGGCCGGCCTGGCCATGGGCGGCAGCGCCCACGCGGCCGGCGGGACGACGGATGTCGTACGGCCGCTCAATATCGGGGCCGCCTTCACACTCATCAACAGGGGGACCAACAAGTGCGCCGAGGTCGCCGGTGGCTCGCTGCTGGACAACACCCCGGTGGTGGAGAATGACTGCCTCGCCAACAACACCGATCCCAACCAGAACTGGTTGCCGGTGTCGGTCGGCGGGGGCTTCTTCAACCTGCGGAATGTCCAGAGCAACCTGTGCCTGGACTTCGCGAGCCCGGTGAACACAAAGAACGTCAAGCACCACACCTGCGGCAGCGATCTCTCCGAGCGGTGGCAGCTGGTCGTCTCACCGAACGTCCCCGGCTACCTCACGGTGGTCAGCGCGAACCACTCCGGCGGGCACACCTTCTGCCTCGATCTCCGGGACGGTTCGGCGGCGAACGGAACCCTGGTCCAGATCTATGACTGCCTGGGTGCCGTGAACAACCAGCTCTGGCGCCAGGGCTAGAGCCTGTCGTCGTAGTCTCGCCCGACAGCTACTGGGCGCTGGACAAGCGGCGGCGAACTCCCTCGGATACCCCCGACGGAGTTCGCCGCCTTGGGCCGTGTCCTGCGTGTCCGACCGGATCCGGGCCCGCTGGACGGCCCGGGCGTCGACACGAGCGCGCTGTTCTGGACAGCCCGGCGCTGCTGGGGGTCGTGGAAAGACCTGCCGCACCAAGACGCTCGCCTTCGACGAGGGCCGCCCCGAGATCCGCGAGGCCGAGACCGGCGCGGTGGGCGGCGACGACATCGAGCAGACCACCGCGGTGATGGGCGGCGCCGACTGGGAGCGCTGGACCACCCGACTCGCCGACCGGGACCTGCTCGCCGACGGCTTCACCACGGCCGCCCTCTCCCACATCGGCTCCCCGCTCACCGCGGCGGTGTGCTCGGGGCGCGGCCCATCTCCCCGGCCGGCCAACTCGCCGATCTGCCGTGCGCCTTGATCGGTGCGGCGTCACGGACAATCCCCGTGCGTTCCGGTCGCCCCGCGTGATACTCCTCCCTGCCATGACTGATCTTGTGGCAGAGCGGCTCGTGCTGCACTCGATGACCGTCGGAGAAGCCGAGCGAGTAGTCGTCGGCGAGCCGGACAGCGGTACCCGATGGGCGCCCGGATACCCCACCGACGGGGACGTGTTCGCCACCAGGCGCTTCCTGGGCACCTGTGCGAGCACCGGCGATCCCCAGCCGTTCGGCAACTACGAGATCCGTCGCCGCGAGGACGGTCGGGCGATCGGCGGCCTGGGCTTCCACGGACCTCCGGACGCGAACGGCAGCGTCACGATCGGCTACGGCGTCATCCCGTCGGCCCAGGGCCAGGGCTACGCCTCCGAAGCCCTCCGCGAACTGCTGCTGTTCGCGCGGACGCACGGAGTCACGTGCGTGAAAGGCGATGCCGACCACGACAACATCGCGTCCCACCACGTCATGCTGGCGGCGGGCATGCGGTCTGCCGGACAGGACGAACGCGTCAGATACTTCGAGATCACCTGGACCGACGCGACCCCGGTGAGTACGAGTGAGCAGGCGCACCGGTGAGTGAACTGTCCTGGTACGGCGTCCGATGCGTGTTCCGGCATCGCGAACTCGGCGTCTACGAAGAGCGGTTGACCCTGTGGCAGGCGTCCTCGCTCGACGAGGCGATCAGCCGTGGGGAGTTGGAGGCGCACGAGTACTGCGCGGACCTCGACGGCGTGGAGTACGCCGACTTCGCCGAGGCGTACCGGATGTTCGGTGAGCCGGGGGAAGGTGCCGAGGTCTTCTCGCTCATGCGGGAGAGCGGGTTGCCTGCCGGCGACTATGTGGGGCGGTTCTTCGCTACGGGGGCGGAGCGGACGGGGAGTTGAGCGTGGCCCCGGCCTCGGGGTCGGGCTCGACTCCCCGTACTACTACCGCGTCCCAGGCCGCTGTGAAGAAATAGGCGAAGTGGCCGCCACCTGAGGCGAATCCGAGTTCGAGTACACCGACGGGGCCGCGACCGCCGCCGTGGGGTCGTCCGGTTCGCCCGCGTCCTCTGTTGCCGTGCCCCCGCCCACGATCCGGATGTTCGCCTCGTCGAAGGCCCGCTTCACCCGCCACCGCAGCTCCCGCTCGACGGTCACCGACTTGCCCGGCATGGTCCTGGCGGAGAGGCGGACGACCATCGAGTCGATGAGGACGCTGTCGAGGCCGAGGACCTCGATGGGGCCCCAGAGGAGCTCGTTCCAGGGCTCCTCCTTGGTCATCTTCTCCGTGACGGAGTCGAGCGTGGCCTTCACCCGGTCCAGGTTCTCGGAGGCCTTCACGGTGACGTCGACGCCCGCCGTGGCCCAGCCCTGGGAGAGGTTGCCGATGCGCTTGACCTCGCCGTTGCGGACGTACCAGATCTCGCCGTTGTCGCCGCGGAGTTTCGTCACGCGGAGGCCGACCTCGATGACCTCGCCGGAGGCGACGCCCGCGTCGATCTGGTCGCCGACGCCGTACTGGTCCTCGAGGATCATGAAGACGCCGGAGAGGAAGTCCGTGACGAGGTTGCGGGCGCCGAAGCCGATCGCCACGCCCGCGACACCGGCGGAGGCGAGGAGCGGGGCGAGGTTGATCTCGAAGGTCGCCAACACCATCAGTGCGGCTGTGCCCAGGATCACGAAAGACGCCACCGAGCGGAGGACCGAGCCGATCGCCTGGGAGCGCTGGTGGCGGCGCTCGGCGTTCACGAGGAGTCCGCCCAGCGCCGTGCCGTCCACCGACTCGACCGTGCGGTTCATCCGGTCTATCAGCTTGGTGATCGCCCGCCGCACCGTCATTCTCAGCACCGTCGCGATCACCAGGATCAGCAGCACCCGCAGACCTATCGCCAGCCAGGTGGACCAGTTCTGCTCCACCCAGCTGGCGGCGTTGGTCGCGCTCTCCTGGGCGTCCTGGAGCGAGGGCACGGTCACCGCGGTCTCCGAGGGGGACGGCGACGGCGACGGCGTAGCGGCGGCCAGTAGGACGGCGGACAAGGACACGGCAGGTACCTCCAGGTGCTGCGGTCCGCCCCCGGCGCTGCGGTCAAGGTCGTACACGTCTTCGTACACGCGGTTCTAGGTCACGAATAGGTCACCGTAGGGGCAGACCCACCACACTATCGGGGCATCGTGTGTGGATCGTTGCCATGTTCGGGGGAGAGGCTGTGCTCAGCCGGGAATGAACAGGTGGGACGAACCCACACCCGTCCCGGCCCCGCATCACATGTGGTCGAAAACACTCCCAGCCCGTTACCGGGACATGGTGGCGCTTCCACCAGGCATGAGGGGAGACTGACTACAGATCGTCCCGGCGCGAGCCACGCGCCGCCGACGCACAAGGAGGCATCCGTGCCGCATGTCCTGGTCCTCAACGCGTCGTACGAGCCACTCGGCGTCGTACCGCTCCGCCGCGCGCTCGTCCTCGTCCTGGAGAACAAGGCAGTCTCCCTTGAGGAATCCGGCGCCTTTATGCACAGCGCAACCGTCACAGTCCCCGCACCCAGCGTGGTCCGGCTCAAGCGATTCGTACGGGTTCCCTATCGGGGGCCCGTTCCTCTCACCCGCCGGGCGCTCTTCGCGCGCGACGGGGGCCGGTGCATGTACTGCGGTGGCGTCGCAACCAGCGTCGACCATGTCATTCCGCGCAGCCGCGGGGGCAAGCACGCGTGGGACAACGTGGTGGCGTCCTGCCGCCGCTGCAACCACACGAAGGCCGACCGACACCTCTTCGAGATCGGCTGGCGGCTGCGCCACAAACCCGCCCCACCCACCGGCCTGGCCTGGCGCATCATCGGGACAGGTCATAGGGACCCGCGCTGGCTGCCGTACTTGCAGCCGTACGGCGCGGAGGACGCGATGGCCCGGATCGACGGCATCTCCGCCTGACGATCCGGGCTTTTGTGTACCCACTCCCAGGTGTACCCACCTCCCGGTGAGTACGGCGGCACAGCGGCACGGTCCGGCCCCGGGAACCCCCGTTCCCCGGGGCCGGCCGTCATGCGTACCGCAGCTCGCCCGGCCGCACCGACCGCCGCAGCAGCGGCAGTGACGTGGCCGCCGCCAGCACGCAGCACGCGTACACGCCGACCGGGACCAGCAGCGCGCCGTACGGCACCGGCACGTCCGCGTGCGACGAGACGGCGGCGCCGTACCAGAAGCTGATCGCCGTGCCGCCGAGGCCCGCCACCGCGATCGCCGGGAACAGCGGCAGCGCGGTCTCCAGGAGGAGCGCGCGGGCCAGTACGGCCTGCGGCACCCCGGCGGCGGCCTGCGCGGCCAGGCCCCGGCGCCGGGTGGCGAGGGACTCGGCGGTGCCCACGGCCAGGGCCGTCAGCACGAGCGCGAAGGCGACGAGGATCGCGGCGGCGGTGAGGTCGATGCCCGTCGTGTAGTAGGACATGCGCGTGCCGAGGTGGCCCTTGCGGCGCATCTCCTCCAGGTCCGCGAGCAGGATCTGCCGTACGCCCGCGAAGCCCGAGCCGACGACCGTCACCAGCAGCAGCGCCGCGTGGGTGCGGGCGGTCGACCAGGGGTCCTCGCGCATCCGCTCCGCCGCGATCAGCAGCGCGGGGTGCGAGGTGCCGGCCGCGAAGCCCTCACCCAGTTGGCGGGACGAGGCCCCGGAGAGCCAGATCGCGATCAGGCTGATCAGTACGGCCAGGACGAACACCGTCACCGGGGCGAGGCCGAAGTCGACGGGGCTGCCGAAGACCGGGGTCAGCGCGATCGCCACCGCCGTCACCGCCAGCAGCCGGGTCGCCGTACCGAACAGCCGCCCCGGCCCCCGCACCGGCCGTACCCGCCGCACCCGGCCCAGCGGATCCGCCACCACCCGGCGCAGCGCCACCGCGCTCACGACCGCCCCCAGCACCGGCACGGACACGGCGACCAGCACGACACCGGCCCAGGCGACGGCGTACGGCAGCAGCGGTACGACGGCCGCCGTCGCCACCACCGCACCGGCCAGGCACGCGAGCCCCGACTCCAGCGCCGCGATCCGCCGCACCTGCCACGGCCCGGCCCCCGCCAGCCGCAGCGCGGCCAGCCGCCGGTCCCGGTGCACCGCCCCGATCCGCGCACACTGCCCGAGGAACCCGAGCACCGGGATGAGCAGCAGGCCCAGCGCGAGACTCACGTTCTGCCGGTCACTGGGCGAGTCGAACAGCCCGGACCCGAAGGACACGGCGTAGAACCCGTCCAACGACCGCAGCGCTACGACGGCCAGCCCGATCCCCGTCGCCAGCGCGGCCCCGAACGCCGTGAGCCCGACCCGCCACCACTCCCGCCGGTCCGAACCCCGGGTCAGCAGCCAGGCCAGCCGCAGATCGGAACCCAGGGACCTCATACCGTCACCCCCGCCGTCGCCACGGTCCCGTCCGTCAGCCGGATCTCGCGGTCCGCGTACGCCGCGACCTGCGCGTCATGGGTGATCAGCAGGACCGCCGTACCGGACTCGCGGGCCGTGCTCACCAGGGCCGTCATCACCTGCTCGCTCGCCAGGGAGTCCAGCGCGCCCGTCGGCTCGTCCGCGAAGACGACCTTCGGAGACGTGACCAACGCCCGTGCCAGCGCGACCCGTTGGGACTGGCCGCCGCTCAACTCGCCCGGCCGCAGCTCCCCTTGCCCGCGCACCCCGAACCGCTCCAGCCACTCCCCGGCGCCGGCCCGGGCGTCCGTACGCGAGGCACCCGCGAGCAGCAGCGGCAGCGCGACGTTGTCGACGGCCGTCAGCTCCGGTATCAGCTGGCCGAACTGGAAGACCACCCCGAACTCGGTCCGCCGCAGCTCGCTCAGCCGCTTCTCGGGCAGCTCGTCCAGCCGCTCCCCGGCGTACGTCACCGTCCCCTCGTCGGGGCGGACGATCCCGGCCAGGCAGTGGAGGAGCGTGGACTTGCCGCTGCCGCTGGTCCCCGTGACGGCGAGGATCTCGCCTGCGCCCAGGTCGGCCGAGGCGCCGCTCAGCGCCCGGGTCCTGCCGTGCGCCTTGATGAGGTCACGGGCCGCGAGGAGCGGCACCGCCGTACCCCCGTTGTCGCTCATGATGTGTCGACCTCCGCGGTCAGAGTGGTCAGCCGGGCCGCCGTCGTCGCCATCCAACGGAGGTCCGCGTCAAGGTGGTTGAGGGCGTAGTCCGCCGAGAGAACGGTCGCCAGATCGGAGCCCTTGGCGGTCTTGACCGCCGTGAGCTCCCGCATCCGCTCCATGTGGGCGGCGCGTTGGGCCCGCAGATACGCCTCCGGGTCGCCGGCGGCCAGGATCGAGACGACGACCTTCGCGAAGATCTCGTTCGTCACGAAGGGCGCGGGCGGCGCGATCTCCCCCGCCCAGCGGGCGAGTTCATACGAACCCTCCGCCGTCGAGCGGTACGCCGTGCGCTCCGGGCCGCCGTCCGAGCCGGTGCCGTCGACCTCCGCGAGACCGTCCCTGACCAGGCGTTGCAGGGTCGTGTAGACCTGCCCGTAGGCCAGCGGGCGGGCCTGCGGGAAACGTTCGTCGTGGCGTCGCTTGAGGTCGTAGCCGTGGCTCGGTCCTCCGGCGAGCAGGCCCAGCAGGATGTGGCGGGTACTCATGGCGCTCAGTATGCACCGGATACATGTACTGAGTGAATAGCGATCGGCCGGAAAAGTTACGGGGAGTGGGGGGAGGGAGTGGCCGCAGTGCCACCTGTACTCCAACCTGGAGGTCTGCCGTCGCGCCCACTGGGTAGGGCTGCGGTGACCCGCCCGCACGCCCGACACGGACAAGGAGGCCCCCGTGGCCGCAGCATCGGCATCGCTTCCGCGCCCGGCCCGCTCCAAACGCACCCCGGAGCCGGCCGCCGACCTCGCCCCCGATCTCGCACCCGACCTGTTCTTCGTCGACTCCGGGGGAGCCTGGGCCGAGACCCCGCTGACCAGCGAACCGCCGCTGGCCGACGTCGAACCCCTCACCAGCGAGCCCCCGCTCGCCGACGCCACCCCGCTCACCAGCGAGTCCGCCACCATGGACGCGCCGCTCACCAGTGAGGCCGTCGCCTTCGACGACCCGATGGGCGGTGAGGTCGCCCCCTTCGCCGACCCGGACGCGACGAGGCCCTAGATGACCGCACCCCCGGCGGACACCCTCGGCGAGGACCTGTCCCGGCTCGCCGAACTGCACGGCGTCGCCACCGCCTACAGCCCCTCCCCGGACCACGCGGTTCCCGCCTCGGCCGTCGCGGTCGTCGCCGCGCTGGCCGCCCTCGGCGTCGACGCGAGCACCCCGCGGGCCACCGCCGCCGCGCTCGCCGCCCGCCAACAGGAGCTGGCCGAACGGCTGTTGCCGCCCACCGTCGTGGGCCGGTACGGCGCCGCGCCCGCCGCGCTCGACACGCTGCCCGAAGGCACCGTGCTGCACATCGAGACCGAGCAGGGCGAAGTGCGGGCCAGCGCCGACCAACTCCCGCCCGGCGTCCACCACTTGGCCGCCGCCGCGCCGGACGGCCGCACCGCCGAGGCCCAACTCGTCGTCGCCCCGGACCGGTTGCCCACGCCCACGGGGCGGTCGTACGGGCTGATGGTGCAGGTCTACTCGCTCCTCTCCCGGCACTCCTGGGGCATGGGCGACCTCGGTGACCTGGGTGAACTCACCGCCTGGGCCGGGCGATCGCTCGGCGCCGGGTTCGTGCAGGTCAACCCCTTGCACGCGGCCGTGCCTGGCGCGCCCACCGACCCGTCGCCGTACCGCCCGTCCTCGCGCCGCTTCCCCGACCCGGTGTATCTGCGGGTCGAGGACATTCCCGAGTTCGCGTACGTCGAGGAGGAGGGGCGGGAGAAGATCCGCGGACTCCTCGAACGCGCCGCGCGACTGCGCGAATCCGTCCTGGACAAGGACGCGTTGATCGACCGCGACGCCGTGTGGGAGCTGAAGCGGGCGGCGCTGGAACTCGTCCGGGAGGTCCCCCTCGGCCCCGGACGACGGGCCGCCTACGTCGACTTCCTCGCCCGCGAGGGCGAGGCGCTGGAGGACCACGCCACCTGGTACGCCCTCGCCGAGGTGCACGGTTCGAACTGGCGGGAGTGGCCGGCCGCCCTGCGTGACCCGCGCTCACCCGAAACCGCCCGCGCCCGCGCCGAGTTGATGGGCCGCGTCGACTTCCACTGCCGCCTCGCCTGGCTCACCGACGACCAACTCACCGCCGCGCAGAGGGCCGCACGGGAAGCGGGCATGCCGATCGGCGTCGTGCACGACCTCGCCGTCGGGGTGCATCCCGACGGCGCCGACGCCTGGGCCCAGCAGCGGTACTTCGCGGCCGGCATGTCGGTCGGCGCACCCCCGGACGCCTTCAACTCCCTCGGCCAGGACTGGGGGTTGCCCCCCTGGCGCCCCGACCGCCTCGCCGAGTCCGGCTACGCCCCGTACCGCCGCCTGCTTCGCGCCCTCTTCCGCTACGCCGGCGCCCTCCGCATCGACCACGTCATGGGCCTGTTCCGCCTGTGGTGGGTCCCGCAGGGACACCCGCCCACGGAGGGCACCTACGTCCGCTACGACGCCGAGGCCATGCTCGCGATCCTCGCGCTGGAGGCCTCGCGCGCCGGGTCGGTGGTGATCGGCGAGGACCTCGGGACCGTGGAACCGGGTGTGCGCGAGACCTTGCAGGAACGCGGGGTGCTCGGCACGTCGGTGCTGTGGTTCGAGCGGGACTGGGAGGGCGACGGGCGTCCGCTCGCGCCCGAGAAGTGGCGGGCCGACTGCCTCGCCACCGCGACCACCCACGACCTGCCGCCCACCGCGGCCCGGCTCACCGGCGAACACGTCGAACTCCGCGACCGGCTCGGCCTGTTGACCCGGCCGGTGGAGGAGGAGCGGATCGAGTCCGCCACCGATGTGGGGGAGTGGCTGGCGCTGCTGGCCCGGCTCGGCCTTTACGAACACGCCGAGGGCGGCGGCCGGCCCGCGTCCGAGGAGGAGGCCGAGATTCACGCCGTCCACCGTTTCCTGCTGCGCACCCCGGCCCGCATGATCGGGGTCTGGCTGCCCGACACCGTCGGCGACCGGCGCCCGCAGAACCTGCCCGGCACGTGGGACCAGTACCCGAACTGGCGGCTGCCGGTCGCCGACGCGGAGGGACGGCCGGTGACGCTGGAGGAACTGGCCGCGTCGCCGCGGCTGCACGCGCTGGTGGATGTGTTGCGGGTGGGGTTGGGGGAGGG
>NZ_JBLTJC010000367.1:0-10091 GCF_048158785.1 Streptomyces colwelliae
AGCGCCTGGCCGACCACGCCCCCGCCGTCCGCCGCCGCCCGGCCCTGCGCCGCGGTCTCTCCCGCCAGGCCCTGATCCTGGTCATGCTGATCGCCGTCGCCTTCGGCACCGCGATCTACATGGGCGTGCCGTACTCGTCCAGGCCGATCACCACCTGGAGCGGGAAGACCAACTCGCCGAAGACATCGCGGTGCAGGGCGTTCCAGTCGCCCTCGCCGTAGCGGAGCAGGATCTGTGCCGAACGGTCCTGGCCGGCGTCGTGGCAGCGGGCGAGCCACTCGTCCAGCTCGTCCGGCCAGGGGGACGGGCGGTCGAGCCGGGCCGCCCAGTCCCGGGCGATCGGCAGCAGACGTGGGTAGAGCGCGGCGCGCAGGGCGGCGACGGGTGCGGGCAGGTCGTGGGTGAAGTAGCGGTACTCGCCGGAGCCGAAGCGGTGGCGGGCCATGTCCACGGTGGTGCGGAACAGTTCCGGCTTCTCGTACAGCGCGGCCAGGTCGCGGCACTCGGCCGGTGTCAGCAGCTGGGCGGCCGGCGCGCTGCCGTGCACGTCCAACTCGGCTGCGAGCGCGGACCAGTTGGTGCGATCCATGACTCCTCCTTCGGTGTCCCGGTCTTCCGTCAGTCGAGCATCGGCTGCAACGCGCCCTCGTGGGTGAGGAGTTGTACCTTGCGTTCGACACCGGCGGCGTACCCGCGCATCGAGCCGTCCGCGCCGATCACGCGATGGCACGGGCGCACCAGCAGCAGCGGGTTGGCGCCGAGGGCCGCGCCCAGCGCCCGGACTTCGGCGCGCGGTACGCCCAGGCGTTCGGCGAGGGCGCCGTAGGTCGTCGTGGTGCCGTACGGGATCTCGTCCAGCGACTGCCAGACTCGCTGCTGGAACTCCGTTCCCTCGGCGGCGAGGGGGAGTTCGAAGTGGGTGAGGTCTCCGGCGAAGTACGCGGACAGTTGGCGGTTGGCCTCGGTGAAGGCCTGGTCGTCGCGTTCCCAGTCGGCGGGGATGCTCGGGTGGTCCGGCATGGTCAGGGAGGTGAGGGTGGTGCCGCCCGCCGACCTCTCGCCGGTCAGAAGCAGCTCGCCCACGGGGCTGTCGGTGAATGTGTAGAGCGTGGTCATGGGAATGAGTCTGCTCCGGAACCGTGGTCGGGACCGGCGGGATTCGGACATGGAGGTGGGACCCGCTCGGTACCGTCGGGCGTAGCTCTTGACCTGGTGGTATTTACGGGTAAGTACCCGAGCGGTACCGTGTTGGCATGCCAGCTCTCAACGTGGAGTTCAGCGACCGCGAGCTAGAGGACCTGCGGCAGATCGCCAAGGAGCGCGGTACGTCGATGAAGGCGCTGGTGCGTGAGGCGGCCGCGGCCGACATCGCTCGCCACCGGGCGCTACAGGAAGGTGCCGAGGCCTTCCGCCGGTTCTTCGCCACGCACGCCGCCGAGTTCGCCGCCGCGTTCCCCGACGACGAACCATCGGTCAAGGGCGAGGGGCGGGTCGCCTGACGCATGGCCGCCGCCATCCATATCGACGTGCCCTGGCTGCTCCAGCGCCATGAGGAAGTCCTGCCGGACCAGCCCACCATCAACGACTTCTCGGCGTTGGTGGCGGCCGTGGCCCGGCACCGCGTCGATCCGCCCCGCCTCGGTGTCGACTCCGACCCGGCCTGGCGGGCGACCGCCCTGCTGCACACCCTCGCCCTGCTCAAGCCGCTGCCCTCGGCCAACGCCCGCTTCGCCTGCGCCACGGCGGTCGCCTACATGTTCGTCAGTGGCGTCGGCATCGATCCGCCCTACGGCGCCCTCGTCGACCTCGCCCGCGATCTGATCTCCGGCAAGACGGATGTCTACGGCGCGGCGGACCGGCTGCGTTCCTGGCAGATCTGAGCGGCGGTTCTGGGCAGGAGCGCTGAGCCAGCAGTTCCGGGCTGCGGTTCTGAGCGGCAGCTCTGACGAGCTGTCAGCTGTCCTTGTCCTGGCGGGCGTTCTCCGTGTGCGACCGTGCGCTCTCCTCGCGCGGGACGCCGTCGGACGCCGCGAGGCTGCCCAGCAGACCCAGGAGTTCCGCGCTGCGGCTCCCCGGTTCGGCGTGGAAGACGACCACGCTCAACGCGTTCGTGCCCGGGATCTCGAACTTGTTCGACCGCAGCTCGAAGTCGCCGACGAGCGGGTGGCTGAGGAGACTGGTCCGGCCGAGCATGGGCCGTACCTCGTGGCGGCTCCACAGCAACCGGAAGCGGTCACTGCGCACCGACAGCTCGCCCACCAGCTCCACCAGCCGGGGATCGTCGACGTCGGGGCCGATGTGGCCGCGCAGGGTCGCCACGCCCTCGGCGGTCAACTCCTCCCAGTCGCGGCGCAGTTCGCGCTCGCCGGGGTCCAGGAAAACCGCTCGTAGGAGGTTCACACCCGGTGTGTAGTTCGGGGAGAGCGCCCGGCACAGCGCGTTGGCCGCGAGGCAGTCCGTGAACCGGTTCTGCACGTACGCCGGGTGGCCGGACCAGGTGTCGAGCAGTTCGCGGACGCTCGCCGGCACCGCCTCGGGTCGCCTGGCCCTCCTGCGGGACATGGCCGGCCGCTCCGGCCGCGCCAGGCTCAGCAGATGGGCGGTCGCCGAGGCGTCCAGGCGCAGCACCCGGGCCAGCGCCTCCAGTACCTGCACCGACGGGTTGCGGTCGCGGCCCTGCTCAAGCCGCAGGTAGTAGTCGGAGCTGATGCCCGCCAGCAGGGCGACCTCCTCCCGGCGCAGCCCCGGCACCCGGCGCAGCCCGCCGCCGCTCAGGCCCACGTCCTCGGGCCGGACCCGCTCACGGCGGGCCCGCAGAAACTCCCCGAGCGCGTTCTTGCTGTCCACACCCACCACCGTAGGTCCGAATCCGCGGAAGTGCGTGGCCCTGCCACTACCAGGAAGATCCGGGTACTGCCTGCTCAGCCGGTACGGGCGCAGAGTCGGTGACAGGAAACAGCACGTATCACCTACCGAAAGGCGCGCCACCATGACCGACTCCGTCTCCGGCGGCACCCTCACCCTCGCCGAGGGCCTCACCATCACCCGCATGGGATACGGCGCCATGCAACTCGCCGGCCCCCACGTCTTCGGCCCACCGAAGGACCGCACCGAAGCGGTGGCCGTCCTCCGCGAGGCCGTCGAGCGGGGCATCACCCACATCGACACCAGCGACTTCTACGGCCCGGTCGTCGTCAACGAGATCCTCAGGGAGGCCCTCCACCCGTACCCGGAGGACCTGCGCATCGTGACCAAGGTCGGCGCCCGGCGCGGACCCGACGGCGGCTGGATCATGTCCCGGCACCCCGAGGACCTGAAGGCCCAGGTGTACGACAACCTCCGCAACCTCGGGCTCGACGCGCTCGACGTGGTGAACCTGCGGGCCGGCGCCGATCACGGCGTCCACGAGGAGTCGATCGGGGAGCAGTTCGGTGCGCTCGCCGAACTGCGGAAGGCCGGGTTGATCCGGCACCTCGGGGTGAGCACGGTCTCCGCCGCCCAGCTGACCGAGGCCCAGGCCATCGCGCCGGTCGTCACCGTGCAGAACCTGTACAACCTGGCCAACCGGGAGGACGACGCCCTCGTCGAGCGGTGCGCGGCGGAGAACATCGCGTTCGCCGCGTACTTCCCGCTCGGCGGCTTCACCCCGCTACAGTCGCGGACCCTCTCCGACGTCGCCGCCCGGCTGGGCGCCTCGCCCCAACAGGTCGCCCTGGCCTGGCTGTTGCAGCGCTCGGCCACCACCGTCCTGATCCCCGGCACCTCGTCCCGCGCGCATCTGCGCGACAACATCGCCGCCGCGGACCTGGCGCTGCCCGCCGACGCGGTCGCCGAACTCGACACCATCGGCCGGGCCACGGCCTGATACGGGAGGGCGGGGGTGGGCCGCCCCCGCCCTCGGGGCCGCCGACCGAGGGCGGGAGGAGCAGGGTCGGCGGCCGTTTGGCGCGGGAGAGCCGCCGTCCAGCGCGTGGCCTCCGAGAAGGGCCGGGTCCAGTGGACCGCGGTGAGCGGTGCGCCGGGAGCGTGCGCGACGCACCGGCGTGTGCGCATGGTTCACACGGGGCGCATGGAAAGTCGAAAGCCGGTGCGAGTGAACCGAGTTGTCACCGCATCTGACTTACTTTCAACGAGGTGGAAGTTACCCAAGTGCCTTGTTGGGTTCGATGGGTTGTGCAAGGGTGAAACACCCGCGCGGGGGCAATGCCCGGGGCTCATTGACCTGTTGATGAAGCGAATCCGAGGAATCCACTCCGTGTCCAACCCGCACCCTCCTCGTCCTCCTTACCCGCCGCCGGACGGCGGGGCCCCCGAGGAATCCGACGAGACCCTGGCCGCCCGGCTGCGGGGCCGTCCGGAGGGCGAGGCCGCTCATTCCGTCGCGCTGCTCATGGCGCGGCACTGGCGGCCGGTCCAGGATTACGCGGGCATCTGTCTCGCCGCCGAGGGAGCCATTCCCGCCATGGCCGCCGCGGCCGCCTTCCACCGGGTGTTCGACCGGCTGACGTTCGGCGAACACGGTGTGGCGCTGCGGCCCCGGCTGCTGCTGACCGTGCGCGACACGATCCGCGAGTGGTCCGCGGAAGAGCGAATATCCAGTGTTCTGCCGGACCTGGAGAAACCCTCCGGGGGCCGCGCCATGCGTGCCGCCAAGTCCATGACAGCCGAAAACCGCAAGCTCGCCGAGCGGTCTTTCCAGACCCTTCCGCCGTTCGCCCAGTGTCTGCTGTGGCACACCGAGGTCGAGGCCGAGTCGATAACCGTCCCGGCGGCCCTGCTCGGTATGGATACCGGCAACGCGTCGGCCGCTCTCCAGCAGGCGCACGAAAAATTCCGCGAAGGCTGCGTACGCGCCCACCGGGAACTCGCGCCGACCCAGGATTGCCGCTTCTACAACCGGCTCCTCGACGTCCCGATTCGCCGCGGCGGCGCACTGCTGCCGGATGTCCAGCAGCATCTCGCCCAGTGCCGCTACTGCCGTTTCGCCGCCGAACAACTCAGCTATTTCGAAGGCGGGTTGGGAGTCCTCCTCGCCGAGGCGGTGCTCGGCTGGGGAGCCCGCGCCTACCTCGCATCACGGCCCGGCCGCGCCCGCCGCGACACACGGACGCGGTCAGCCTCCCGGCACGGCGGAAACACCGGCAGTGGCGGCACCGGGCGGCACCGGCTGCTGTCGCGGATCCCCGCGCCCGGCCGCCGCATCGTGGACGCGGCCCGGGCGGCTCGCTCGGCCCGGTCGTCCCGATCACTGTTCGTGGGTGTCGGCCTGATCGGCGCCGGAGTCCTCGCGAGCGTGTTAGCCGTCGTCCTGTGGCCGGACCACGACGGCAGCGGCTCCGGTCCGGTCGCCTCCAGCACCACGAACACCGGCTCCGGACACGTGTCGTCGTCGGCACCCGGCACGGCCCGGCTCCCCGCCACACCCCAGCGGACGAGGCTGCACAACGCCGCCGCCGACCTGTGCCTCGACATCAAGGGCACCGCGAAGGCCGGCGCCGGCACCGTCCTGGCCGCGTGCTCGTCGGCCGGGACCCAGGAGTGGTCCTACGACACCGACGGGCTGTTGCGCAGTGTCGCGAGCCCCGGGCTGTGCCTGGACTCGCGCGCGGACGCCGGTGTCGTCGTCCTCGGCACCTGCGCCGACGCGAAGACCAAGCGTGGCGACGATGTCCGCTACGACCTCACCGTGCAGGGCGAGTTGCTGCCCCGTCGGGACTCCGAACTCGCGCTCACCTCCACCACCAAGGACCCGGGCGCCGACATCGTCCTCAAGGTCCGCGACGGCTCCATCGCGCAGCGCTGGCTGACCGACTCGGTGACGGCCAGCCCCGGTTCGCTGTCGATCGCCGGCACGGGAGCCCCGTCACCGCGCCCCGCGAAGATCGCGGACCGGCTCAACTGACCACATCTGCGGGCGCGTTGCCGGTCAGATAGCCGGCGGCGTTCTGTACGGCGGCCAGCGCGATCCGGAGCACCGTCTCCCGGGTCACGCCGCCGACGTGCGGCGAGAGCACCACGTTCGGGGACTTGAGCAACCGCAGGGCCGGGGTGGGCGGTTCGGGGTCGAAGACGTCCAGGCCCGCACCCGCGAGGGCGCCCGCTTCGAGCGCGTCCGCCAGGGCGTCCTGGTCGATCAGGGCGCCCCGCGCGGTGTTGATCACGAACGCGGTCGGCTTGAGCATCGCGAGCCGCTCCGCGTTCAGGAGATGCCGGGTCTCCACGGTGAGCGGCGCGTGCAGGGTGACGTAGTCGGAGAGGCGCAGCAGTTCGTCGAGCGGGACATGACGAGCGCCGCCGAGCCGGGCGGTCGTCTCCTCGGGGACGGGGCGTCGGCCGGCGTAGACGACGGTCATGTCGAACGCGGTCGCGCGGCGGGCGACCTGCTGCCCGATGGCGCCCAGTCCCACGATGCCGAGCGTCTTGCCGGACAGCTCGGTCAGGGAGCGCTGTAGACGCGGGAGTGCCCAGTCGCCCTCGACGAGTGCGGTGTGCGCGGGGACGATTTGCTTGGCCAGCGCGAGCATCAGGGCGAAGGTCTGCTCAGCCACGTTCTGCGCCTCGGCACCGCTGGAACCGATGGTGCAGACGACCACTCCGTGGGCGCGCGCGGCGTCCAGGTCGACGTAGTCGAAGCCGTGACTCGCGCACTGCACCAGCTCCAACTCCGGGGCGGCGGCGAGGTGTTCGGCGGTCACCGGGGAGAGCGCGGTGATGACGACGTGCGCCGCGCGCAGGGCTCGCGGGTCTTCGTCGACGGCCTCGACGACGGTGACGTCCACGCCGTCGGGCAGGAGCGTCGCGAGTCCGGCTCCCGCTCTGCGGCCGCCCATGTGGGGTGGGACGACGGCCAGGACGTTCTTCGTGGGGGACATGCGGAATCCTTGTCGGGACGGGGGAGTCGGGTGGGGGTCCGCGCGTGCGTCAGGACCGGGTGGCCGACTCGTGCAGGACACGGGCCAGTTCGCGGGGCCGGGAGAACATCGGCCAGTGGCCCGTGTCCATCCGGACCAGCTCCCAGCGTCCGCTCTCGACCAGCTCGTCCGCCGGGGCCGGCAACTCGTCGCCGTCGAGCAGGCACTTGACGTAGGTGGCCGGGAGGTCGGCCAACGGGTGGGCCAGGACCGCCGGTTCGGTCAGCGTGGCACCCGGGTGTGTGGTCCCCTCGGTGATGATGCGGGTGATCTGCTCGTCCGTGAGGTCCTGGCCCGCGTAGTCGTCCGGGTCCAGGGGCGGCCAGCCGCCGTCGTTCTCGTCGAGCGACTTCCTGACGTGGTCGCTCGGGAAGCTGTCCAGGAACGACCGCCCGTCGACCGGCACGTTCGCGTCGACGAACACCACCCGGGCCAGCCGGTCGCCGATCCGCTCGGCGGCCTGACCCACAGGAACACCGGCGTAGCTGTGTCCGACCAGGACGACGTCCCGCAGATCGAGGCGCTCCACCTCGTCGACGATGTCCTGGACATGGGTCCGCTGCCCGGCCGGAACCCCCTGCTTCTCCGCCAGCCCGGACAGGGTCAGCGCATGCACCTCGTGCCCGGCCCCGCGCAGCTCGGGCACCACCTCGTCCCACGCCCACGCACCGAGCCACGCCCCTGCCACCACCACGAATCGAGTCATGGTCCCAACGTAACCGCCGGGTCTGACAACGACCTTCCGGAACGATCAGACCGCCCGCGCCACGGCCCGTACCGGCGCGCCGTCCGCCCCCGGCAGCCGCAGCGGGAACAGGAACAACTCCACGTCCGGGAGGCCCACCACCTGATCGAGTCCGGTGAGGTTCTCGGCGATCACCCCGCCCGCGCCGCACAGCACACGATGGGCGGGCAGCCCGAAGTCGGCCGTCACATCGCCGGGTTCGGGCGTCGGATCGACACTCAGCGCGTCGACCGCGACCGTACGGACCCCCGCCGCGACAAGAGCTTCGGCCGCCTCGGGGGTGAGCCACGGGTGGGCGAGGTAGTGGTCGGTGCCCCAGTACGCCGACCAGCCCGTGGCCAGCAGGACGAGGGACCCGGGCGTCAACTGCCGTAGCGCCGGCGCCAGTAGCTCGGGCGTGATCGGCGCCCGCGCCGGCAGCCCCCGTACGTCCGCCACCACCGCGCGCCCGGCGAAGCGCTCCAGGGGCAGTTCGTCGAGGCGGGGCCACGCGTCGTCCACGTGGTAGGGGGCGTCGACATGCGTGCCCGACTGCGAACCCATGTGCAGCTGAAGGACGTTGACGCCGTCATGGGGTGCGCGCAGGGCGGGGGAGACCTCGACGGCCGGGTCACCGGGATACACGGGCATCCCGGTGACGACGGGCACCGACAGGTCGATCCAGCCCGGCATCAGCTGCTCGCGGCGGCCGGTGCGGGCACCCCGGCCTCCGCTCCGGGGCCGGTGATCGGCGGCACCGGCACCTCGACGGTACGGGCCAGCCGCGCGCCCTCCGGCCCGTACGCGGCCCGGGGTTCGGGGAACAGCCGGAGCAGACCGAGGAACAGCACGGCGGCGACGGCCAGCGACAGCGGCAGGCTGATGTCGACGCCGTTGGCCAGGTCGCCGAGCGGGCCGACGAACTGCCCCGGGATGTTGGTGAACAGCACACCGACGACGGCCGCCACCCACCAGGCGGTCATGCCGCGCCAGTTCCAGCCGTGCGCGAACCAGTAACGCCCGCCGCGCTGACGGCGGTTGAAGACCTGGAGGGCGTCCGGGTCGTACCAGCCGCGCCGGGTGTAGAACCCCAGCATCATCACGACCATCCACGGTGTCGTGCAGGTGATGATCATCGTGGCGAAGGTGGAGATCGACTGGACGAGGTCGAAGCCGAACCGGCCGACGAAGATGAACGCGATCGACAGCACACCGACCAGGAACGTCGCCTGCACCCGCGACAGCCGCGGGAACACCGACGAGAAGTCGAGCCCGGTGCCGTAGAGCGAGGTCGTGCCCGTCGACATGCCGCCGATCAGGGCCAGCAGACAGACCGGCAGGAAGAACCAGCTCGGTGAGATGGCGAGGAGTCCGCCCACGAAGTTCGGGGCGGCCGGGTCGACGTACTTGGGGGCCTTCGTGGCGATGATGCTCGCGGTCGCCAGGCCGAAGACGAACGGCAGGAGGGTCGCGATCTGGGAGAGGAACGCGGCCCCAACTACCTTGCGGCGCGGGGTGTTCGCCGGGATGTAGCGCGACCAGTCGCCGAGGAACGCGCCGAACGAGACCGGGTTGGACAGCACGATCAGTGCCGCGCCGGTGAACGACGGCCAGAACAGCGACTGGGTCGCCGCGTCCGCCGAGGACGTGAAGACACCGGCGTACGACGGGTCGAAGTCACCGGCGAAGGCGATCGCGCCGAGCAGGAACAGGACCGTCGCGGACAGCACGGCGATCTTGTTGATGAACAGCATGAACCGGAAGCCGTAGACGCACACCGCGAGGACGAGGACCGCGAACAGCGCGTACGCGACGACGTAGGAGAACGTGCTCTGCTCCAGGCCGAACAGCCGGTGCGCGCCGCCGACCAGGGCGTCGCCGGAGCTCCACACCGAGATGGAGAAGAACGCTACGGCGGTGAGCAGGGACAGGAACGAGCCGACGACCCGGCCGTGCACGCCCAGGTGCGCGGAGGAGGCGACCGCGTTGTTCGTGCCGTTGACCGGGCCGAACACCGCCATCGGGCACAGGATCAGCGCGCCTACGACGACTCCCAGGAGCGTGGCCGCGAGGCCCTGCCAGAAGGAGAGGCCGAAGAGGATCGGGAAGGCGCCCAGCACGCAGGTGGAGAAGGTGTTGGCGCCGCCGAACGCGACCCGGAACAGGTCGAGCGGGGTGGCGGTGCGGTCCGCGTCGGGGATGCGCTCGACGCCGTAGGTCTCGACCTCGGTCAGGGACTGGCTCGGCGCGGCTTCCCCGCGAAGGTCGCCACCAAGTTCGGTACGGTCACGGTGAGTTCGCAGCCCAAGCGCGCGCTCGTCGTCAGGACTGAGCTGAGCGCACTACGTGGGCGTGGCCTTCAGCACCGGCGAGGAGTTCGACGCCAGCTGGAACCGCGGCACCCCGTTCAAGTTCCCGCTCGGTGGCGGCCGTGTCATCAAGGGCTGGGACCAGGG
>NZ_JBLTJC010000368.1:0-10042 GCF_048158785.1 Streptomyces colwelliae
TATGTCCACGTCCTTGGTCATCAGTCCGACGGGGAATCCGGAACCGAAGCTGCCCGAGAGCATGAACTGGGCCACCTTGTTCTCCGAGGTGTTGCTGCGTCAACGTGCTCGCGCCCAACGCGTCCGCGATGACCCTGGACGGGACGAACACCTGGATCGTCGCGGAGCCGGACTCGGAGCTGGCCGTGGTGATCGACCCGGGGCCGTTGGACGAGGGGCATCTGCGGAACGTCGTCGACACCGCCGAGAAGGCGGGCAAGCGGATCGCGCTGACCCTGCTGACGCACGGGCACCCCGACCATGCCGAAGGTGCCGTTCGGTTCGCCGAGCTGACGGACACGAAGGTGCGCGCGCTGGATCCGGCGTTGCGGCTCGGGGACGAGGGGCTCGCCGCCGGGAACGTGATCCGGGTCGGCGGGCTGGAGCTGGTCGTCGTGTCGACGCCCGGGCACACCGGGGACTCCCTGTGCTTCCATCTCCCGGCCGATCAGGCCGTCCTGACCGGGGACACCGTCCTGGGGCGCGGTACGACCGTCGTGGCGCATCCTGACGGCCGCCTGGGCGACTACCTGGACTCGCTGCGGCGGCTGCGGTCCCTCACGGTCGACGACGGTGTCCACACCGTCCTGCCGGGCCACGGGCCCGTCCTCGACGACGCCCAGGGTGCCGTCGAGTTCTATCTCGCCCACCGCGCCCACCGGCTCGCCCAGATCGAGACGGCCGTCGAGAACGGTCACCGGAGCCCGGCCGAGGTCGTCGCCCACGTGTACGCGGACGTCGACCGCTCCCTGTGGCCGGCGGCGGAGCTGTCCGTGCTGGCCCAGCTGGACTACCTGAAGGAACACGGCCTGATCTAGGCGATGTCCGGGCGGGGCGCCTTGATGCCGTGCACGCGCGCGTACTCGGCGGCCAGCCACGGGCCCAGATCATCCACGTACGACCGCAGGACGCCCGCGTCGCCCGTCGGCTCGTAGCCCGACTCCGCCGCCCTGCGCAGGTCCTGCGCACGCTCCGGGTAGTACTCCGCGAACGCCTCGGCCATCTCCCGCAGGTCGCTGGTCCAGCCGTTCCAGCGGGGCATCACGAGCGTGAACCCCGTGCGGACGAGATGCCGGGACATGAAGCGGACCAGGGGTCTACGGGCCTCGTCCGTGTCCCCGGCGCCCGCGACGCGTTCGCGCCAGCGGGGGAGCAGCAGCGCCAGGTCGCCGTTCGTCTCCCGGGCGAGGATCGAGTCGGGGCGGTAGCGGGGGAGGTCCTCGGCGAGGTCCTCCCCGAGCAGCGGTGTGCACAGGCACGCCACGAACCACCCCAGGTCGTACGTCTCCGGCTCGCTCAGCAGCCGTGCCCGGCCGTACAGGAGCGTGCCGACCCCGTCGATCTCCGGGAACTCCTTGTCGAGCGCCTCGCCGAGGCTCCGGGCCGCGTCCCGGTCCTCCTCGGTCGGCTCCTGGCGCGTCACCACGAGCAGGTCCAGATCGCTGCGCCCCACGCGCGCGGTGCCGCGCGGGATCGACCCGTAGAGGTACGCGCTGTTGAGGCGTCCCCCGTAGACGTCGATCAGCCGGTCCCGCGCGGCGGCGACGACCGGCCGAAAGGCGTGCGGAACGCGCCCCAAAGAGCCCTCGCGCTCGATGTGTCCCTGGGCGTCGAGCCCTCTGTGGTGAACGGTTCCGGCCATGGGATCACTGTGCCGGGAGACGTGCCCCCTGGGGAGTGCATTTACGGGAGGCGGACGGGGTCACCTCCAGCGGAACACCCGTAACCCGTGGCTGTAGTCGCCGGCCTCGCAGCCCACCGCGACCAGGTCGCCGGACGCGGCGACGAGCGAGTCGAACGCGGTGCCGGGCAGCCTGCGCCGGGCCACCACGCTGCCGTCGGCGGGGTCGAGCACGCTGAGGCGGCCGCCGTACTCGTGCACGACCAGCAGCCGGCCGCGGTGGGCGAGGACACCGTCCTGGTACGTCTCCTTGCCGTGCCACTCCCACAGGAGCTTCCCGGAGGAGACGGAGTACGCCCCGAGCCGGTTGCCCCGGTCGAGCTCGGCCCTGTCCTTGGGGACCAGGCCCACCACCAGGACGTCACCGGCCACGGCGACCTGCTCGCCGAACCTCTCGTACCCCTCCGGGAGGGCCAGCGTCATGGCTCCCGTCCCGCCGTCGCCCAGGACCAGGAGGCTGTGCCCGCCGCGCACGCCGCGTGTCCTCAGGGCGGCCACGAAGGGGCGGGCGCTGATGACGGACGCGCTCTCCACGCGCGGGTCGGTGAGTTCGTGTTTCCAACGGACCTCGCCCGTGTCCACGTCGAGGGCGCGCATCACCGGCCGTGCCTCCCCGTCCTTCCAGGACTCGCCGGCCGTCGCGAGGAGACCCCCGCCGAGGGCGGCCTTGGACGGGATGTGCCCCAGCGGTGCCGTGTCCTGTTTCCGGCGCCGTACGACCTCGCCCGTGGCGACCGCCAGCGAGGTGAGGCCGACCCGTTTCACGTCCCGGCGCCGGTCGCCGTCGTAGTGCATCACCACCCCCACGCCGCTCTCGGCGTCGGCGGACACCAGGCCGACGACCTGGTCGCCCGGCGGACGCCAGGTCCACCGCGGCTCGCCGGTGGTGGCCCGGAACGCCCGCACCCCGTCGGCGCGGGCGATGACGACGGTGTCGTCCGTCAGCCATAGGCCCAGCGGCTTTCCGCCGAGGTCGCCCTTCTCGTCGGGCGTTCTCCACAGCCGGCGCGCCGATCTTCGCCACCAGGAGTGTTTCCAGCCCGGATCCGGCGCCTTGTCCTCGTACATCCCCACCCCTGGCGATACGCGAAGGGCCCCGCCGTACGAGCAGGGCCCTTCGAAGTCGTACGAAATGCTGTGGCTAGCGCGAGCGCTTCGCCAGTCGCTCCACGTCCAGCAGGATCACCGCGCGGGCCTCCAGGCGCAGCCAGCCGCGGCCCGCGAAGTCGGCGAGGGCCTTGTTGACCGTCTCGCGGGACGCGCCGACCAGCTGGGCCAGCTCCTCCTGCGTGAGGTCGTGCACCACGTGGATGCCCTCCTCGGACTGCACGCCGAAGCGGCGGGAGAGGTCCAGCAGGGCGCGGGCCACGCGGCCGGGGACGTCCGAGAAGACCAGGTCGGACATCGCGTCGTTGGTCTTGCGCAGCCGGCGGGCGACCGCGCGCAGCAGCGCGGAGGCCACCTCGGGGCGGGCGCTCAGCCAGGGCTGGAGGTCGCCGTGGCCGAGGCCGAGCAGCTTGACCTCGGTCAGCGCGCTGGCGGTCGCCGTACGCGGGCCCGGGTCGAACAGCGACAGCTCGCCGATCAGCTCGCCGGGGCCGAGGACGGCCAGCATGTTCTCGCGGCCGTCCGGGGAGGTGCGGTGCAGCTTCACCTTGCCCTCGGTGACCACGTAGAGCCGGTCGCCCGGGTCGCCCTCGTGAAAGAGCGAGTCCCCGCGCGCGAGGGTCACCTCACTCATGGAGGCGCGCAGCTCCGCGGCCTGATCGTCATCGAGCGCCGCGAAGAGCGGGGCGCGCCGCAGAACGTCGTCCACGAGTTCTCTCCTTGTCGACCTGCTCAGGGGATGGTGCTCCCCCTTGGTACCAGGGGACCGTGCTCCCCATTTTGCTGGACCGTCCAAACAGTGTGATCTGTCACAAGGATGCCGCACTGGTGTCCCGAGGTAAGCGGCAGGGGTCCAATTGGGGGCTGATCTTCGGGGTCCGGGGCGGATGTCAGTGGCGGGCTCTAGGCTGGCCGGGTGTCCAAATCGCCGGTGAGAGCACAGGCCAAGGGGGCTGGGCGGATGGTTGTACCTCGTGATTCCGCTGTGGGCGAACAGGGCCCTGACGGCGGCAAGGGTGGCGGCAGGAAAGTGACAAAAGGGGCAAAAGTGGTGGCCGGCGTGAAGAGTGAATCGCACACCGCCCTCGTCCGCCGCGCCCGCCGCATCAATCGCGAACTGGCCGAGATCTATCCGTACGCCCACCCGGAGCTCGACTTCGAGAACCCCTTCCAGCTCGTGGTCGCCACGGTCCTGTCCGCCCAGACGACCGACCTGAGGGTCAATCAGACGACGCCGGCCCTGTTCACCAAGTACCCGACCCCCGAGGACCTGGCCGTCGCCAACCCGGAGGCGGTCGAGGAGATCCTCCGCCCGACCGGGTTCTTCCGGGCCAAGACCAAGTCGGTGATAGGGCTCTCCAAGGCCCTGGTGGCCGACTTCGGCGGCGAGGTGCCCGGCCGGCTTGAAGATCTCGTCAAGCTGCCCGGTGTGGGCCGTAAGACCGCCTTCGTGGTGCTCGGTAACGCCTTCGGGCGGCCCGGCATCACCGTGGACACGCACTTCCAGCGGCTCGTACGGCGCTGGAAGTGGACCGAGGCGACCGAGCCCGACAAGATCGAGGCCGCCGTGGGAGCGCTCTTCCCGAAGAGCGACTGGACGATGCTCTCGCACCACGTGATCTTCCACGGCCGCCGGATCTGCCACGCCCGCAAGCCCGCCTGCGGCGCCTGCCCCATCGCCCCGCTCTGCCCGGCGTACGGCGAGGGCGAGACCGACCCGGAGAAGGCGAAGAAGCTGCTCAAGTACGAGAAGGGCGGCTATCCGGGTCAGCGGCTGAACCCGCCGCAGGCCTATCTGGACGCGGGCGGCAAACCGGCCCCGCCGCTGGGATCGGCGTGACGGGAATCGTCATGACATCGGGGGCGGATGACGGAACGATCTCGGAGGTATCGGGCGTTGATCAGTGGGAACGGGGGTGGGGGATGACACGCGCGAGCAATACCCAGGGTGTGGTGCTCAGCAAGGAGGGGCTGCCGGGCTGGCTGGATCCGGTGGTGCACGCCGTGGAGACGGTCGAGCCGCTCCAGCTGAGCCGGTTCCTGCCGCCGGAGGACGGGGCGGGGCGGCAGTCGGCGGTGCTGATCCTCTTCGGGGAGGGCGATCAGGGGCCCGAGCTGCTGCTCATGGAGCGGTCGAGCTCGCTCCGGTCGCATGCGGGGCAGCCGTCCTTCCCGGGTGGTGCCCTCGACCCCGAGGACGGCGATCCGACGGGCGACGGGCCCTTGCGGGCCGCTCTCCGCGAGGCCGAGGAGGAGACCGGACTCGACCCGGCTGGAGTGCAGCTTTTCGGGGTGCTGCCCAAGCTGTACATCCCGGTGAGCGGCTTCGTGGTGACGCCGGTGCTGGGCTGGTGGCGGGAGCCGACGCCGGTGGGCGTGGTCGATCCGAACGAGACGGCACGCGTGTTCACCGTCCCCGTGGCGGATCTCACGGATCCGGCCAACAGGGTCACCGTCACGCACCCCAGCGGCTTCCTGGGTCCGGCATTTCTGGTCGAATCGACCCTCGTCTGGGGCTTCACGGCCGGCGTCATCGACCGCCTGCTGCACTACTCCGGCTGGGAGCGGCCCTGGGACCGCGAGAAGCAGGTCCCGCTCGACTGGCGGTCATGACAGGGTGTCCGTCGTGCTGTGTCTTCCCGGGGGACAACCCCCGGACCCCCGGCGGCCCTGGAGTGATCGCGAAGTCATGAGGCGAGGCTTGAACCGGTGAACGTGCTGGACATCCTGTTGCTGGTCGCCGCCGTGTGGTTCGCGATCGTGGGCTATCGCCAGGGGTTCGTCGTCGGCATCCTGTCGGTGATCGGGTTCCTGGGCGGCGGTCTCGTCGCCGTGTACACGCTGCCCGTGATCTGGGACGCGCTGACCGAGAAGTCGGAGGTCAGCACCACCGCGGCCGTCGTCGCGGTCATCATCGTCATCGTCTGCGCCTCCGTCGGCCAGGCCCTGACCACCCACCTCGGCAACAAACTGCGCCGGTACATCACCTGGTCCCCGGCCCGCGCCCTGGACGCGACCGGCGGCGCCCTCGTCAACGTCCTCGCGATGCTCCTGGTCGCCTGGCTGATCGGCTCCGCGCTGGCCGGCACCACCCTGCCGACGCTCGGCAAGGAGGTCCGCAGCTCCAAGGTGCTGCTGGGGGTCTCCCGGGCGCTGCCCTCGCAGGCCGACACCTGGTTCGCGGACTTCTCCTCGGTCCTCGCGCAGAACGGTTTCCCGCAGGTCTTCAGCCCGTTCGCGAACGAGCCGATCAACGACGTCCAGCCGCCCGACCCGGCGCTCGCCTCCAGCGCGGTCGCCACCCGCGCCCAGCAGTCCATCGTCAAGGTCATGGGCACCGCCCAGAGCTGCGGCAAGGTCCTGGAGGGCAGCGGCTTCGTCTTCGGCGACCGCCGCGTCATGACCAACGCGCACGTCGTCGGCGGCGTCGACGAACCCACCGTCCAGATAGGCGGCCAGGGCCGCAAGTACGACGCCAAGGTCGTCCTCTACGACTGGCACCGCGACATCGCCGTACTCGACGTACCCGACCTGAAGGCGCGCTCCCTGCAGTTCGCGACCAAGGACGCGGTGAGCGGCAACAGCGCGATCGTCGCCGGCTTCCCGGAGAACGGGTCGTACGACGTCCGTGCCGCACGCGTGCGTGGCCGCATCACGGCCAACGGCCCGGACATCTACCACCGCGGCACGGTCCGCCGCGATGTGTACTCGCTCTACGCGACCGTCCGCCAGGGCAACTCCGGCGGCCCGCTGCTCACGCCCGAGGGCAAGGTGTACGGCGTGGTCTTCGCGAAGTCCCTCGACGACCCCGACACCGGGTACGCGCTCACCGCGGACGAGATCCAGGCGGACATCGTCAAGGGGCGCAGTGCCAACGAGCAGGTGGACAGCGACAGTTGCGCGCTGTGAGCCCGGCTTTTGCCCGGCTTTTGGAGGAGGGCCGCGTCAGCCTCGAGGATGACGCAGCCGTACCGAGACCCAGCGGGCCCGGCGGCGCAGAATGCGCGGGATCCCCACCCTGAGGTCTGTGCCCTGGAGTTGCGGGGCGCCCCGTTGGTGGGAGCTCAGACCGTGGTCCGAGCGGCGGTTGCGTGCTGCGTCACTGTAGTCGTGCGTCCAGCCCATACCCCTCCGTCTGCCCCTGCCCCAAGGTCGATAACCACCCCTTGGGGCCCCAATTGGCCTATGCGCGAGGCAAGTAGCCGTTCGTAGGACAGGTGTTCATATCCGGATACCGGGCGCAGCGGAGCGGTCACGCATCGGTCATGCGTTGCTCACCCGTCGGTCAACGATCGGGTTCGGGGTCCTTGAGCCAGTTGACCAGTTCTGTCGAGAAGACCACCGGGTCCTCCTCGTGCGGGAAGTGCCCGAGACCGTCGAACAGCCGCCAGCGGTACGGCGCTTCGACGTACTCCCCGGAACCGGCCGCGCTGCGGGTGCGCAGCACCGGGTCGAGCGAGCCGTGCAGATGCAGCGTCGGCACCCGCACCGGGCGCTTCATGCGCCGGTTGAACTGGATGCCGTCCGGGCGTGCCATCGACCGCACCATCCAGCGGTACGGCTCGATCGAGCAGTGCGCGGTCGACGGGATCAGCATCGCCCGCCGGTACGCCTCGATCGCCTCGTCGTCGGGCAGGCTCGCGCCGGACCAGTCCCGGATCAGCTTGCCCACCAACTCGGCGTCCTCGGCGAGGAGTTGCCGCTCGGGGATCCAGGGGCGCTGGAACCCCCAGATGTAGGAACTCGCGGTCGACTGCCTGACGTCGGAGAGCATCGCCGAGCGCCAGCGCCGGGGGTGCGGCATCGAGGAGACTGCGAGCCGGCGCACCAGCTTGGGGCGCATCGCGGCCGCCGTCCATGCCAGATAGCCGCCCAGGTCATGGCCGACCAGCGCGGCGTCCGGCTCGCCGAGGGAGCGGATCACGCCGGTGATGTCGAGGGCGAGGTTGGCCGGGTCGTAGCCGCGCGGGGTGCGGTCGCTGCCGCCGACGCCCCGCAGGTCCATGGCGACCGCCCGGAACCCGGCGTCGGCCAGCGCGCCGAGCTGGTGCCGCCAGGTCCACCAGAACTGGGGGAAGCCGTGCAGCAGCAGCACCAGCGGCCCGTCGCCCACCTCCGCGATGTGGAAGCGGGCGCCGTTGGCCGCGACGTCCCGGTGGGTCACCTCGCGCCCGCCGGGAATGTCGAGCCGTACGACCGAAGCAGGTTGCGCCCAAGGATTGGCGGGGTCCGTCATGAGGACGAGCGTGCCACAGCCTCGATGGCTTCGGGGACACGGTCCTCGATCGCCGCGCGGGGATGCGGCTTGGCGTTGCCCAGGACGCCCGCGGTCTCCTTCACCGAAGCGGCCACCTTCTGCGGGCCCTTGCTCTTCGCGGCCTTCTTGAAGAAGAGCACGCCCACCAGCCCGAGGACGACCGCGACGAGCACGTTCGCCGCGAAGGAGAGCAGGAAGCAGAGCGCCATGTTCCAGCCGCTCCACGTCCGAATGCCGTATGCCAGCGCGAAGTTGAGCATCGGCAGGGAGAACAGCAGGACCACCGCGGCGACCGTGAACGCGCCGCCGCCCGCGACACCGCGCTTGACGTCCTGCTTGAGCTGCGCCTTCGCCAGTGCGATCTCGTCGTGCACCAGCGCGGACATCTCGGTCGTCGCCGAGGCGAACAACTGGCCGATGCTGCGTTCGGCGCCGACCGGGCTGCCGTCGGGTGCGCTCATCGCGTACTCCCTCATCTGCATGTGTTTGTACCGTCTGGTCAGATCATGCCGGACCGTCGTTGTCCTCGCCTGCCCCGCCCGCCACTTCGGCAAGCCCGCGTCGCTCGGCTGCCTTCGCCTCGGCGATTCTGCGGTGCTCGGCGGCCTTGCGGTCGTGGAGTTCGGCCATGCGCAGGTGGTACGCCGGGTCGTCCTGCTCGTAGATGTCGGGGATGCCGTCGAGATCCTCGTCGCGCTCCTCGTCCTCGTACATCCTGCGGTACCTGGCGTTGCGCAGCTTGAGCAACACGGTCGCGCCGAGGGCCGCCATGACGGAGCCGACGAGGACGGCCGCCTTGACCTCGTCGGTGAGCAACTGGTCGCCGTCGAACGCGAGTTCCCCGATGAGCAGCGACACGGTGAAGCCGATGCCGGCCAGCGAGGCGACCGCGAACACGTCCGGCCAGGCGAGGTCGTCGCTGAGCGAGGCCCGGGTGAAACGGGCCGTCAGCCAGGTCCCGCCGAAGATGCCGACCGCCTTGCCGACGACCAGTCCGAGGACCACGCCCAAGGTCTCGGGCTTCGTGAACACGTCGCCCAACGCGCCGCCCGAGATGGCGACCCCGGCGCTGAACAGCGCGAACAGCGGCACCGCGAGGCCCGCCGACAGGGGCCGTACGAGATGTTCGACGTGCTCGCCGGGGGAGTGCTTCTCGTCCTCGCGGGTGGTGCAGCGCAGCATCAGGCCCATCGCGACACCGGCGATCGTGGCGTGGACGCCGCTGTTGTACATCAGCGCCCAGATCACGAGCGCGAGCGGGACGTAGACGTACCAGCCGCGCACGCCCTTGCGCAGCAGCAGCCAGAAGACGGCCAGGCCCACGGCCGCCCCGGCGAGCGCCACGAAGTCGATGCCGGCGGTGAAGAAGACCGCGATGATCAGGATCGCGAAGAGGTCGTCGACGACGGCGAGGGTGAGCAGGAAGGCGCGCAGCGCGCTCGGCAGGGAGGTGCCGATGACCGCGAGGACGGCGAGCGCGAAGGCGATGTCGGTGGCGGTCGGCACCGCCCAGCCCTGGAGGGAGCCGCCGCCGGCGAGGTTCGTCAGCGTGTACACGAGTGCCGGTACGGCCATCCCGCACAGGGCCGCCACGACGGGCAGGGCGGCGGCCTTGGGGTCGCGCAGGTCGCCGGCGACGAGTTCGCGTTTCAGCTCGATGCCGGCGACGAAGAAGAAGACGGCGAGGAGGCCGTCGGCGGCCCAGTGGGCGACCGAGAGGTTCAGGCCGAGGGCGGCGGGGCCGAGGTGGTAGTGGCTGACGCTCTCGTAGCTGTCGTGCAGGGCGGGGACGTTGGCCCAGATCAGTGCGGTGATCGCGGCGATCAGGAGGAGGACACCGCCGACGGTCTCGGTGCGCAGCGCCTCCGCGACGAAGTTCCGCTCGGGCAGGGACAGCCGTCCCAGCACTTTGCGGGTGGCGGTGGGGCGGGGCGCGGTCACGGGGAGACCTCCGGGGT
>NZ_JBLTJC010000369.1:0-10041 GCF_048158785.1 Streptomyces colwelliae
CCCCGAAGGCCGCCCCCGCCACGCCCGCCGCCGCGGCCGTCTTCGCCCCGAAGGCCAGCGACAGCGTGAAGCCGATCGGCAGCGGGACGAGGGCGATGCCGACGAGGAGGCGTTCCGCCGGTACGACGGACTCGCGGGGGTCGCCGCAGTAGGCGCAGCCCCGCAGGTGACGGGCGATGCGTTTGCGCCAGACCGAGTCGCGGCGGCCGTCCCGACGGGCGGTGGCGTCACGGAGGTCGGGGCACGCGCCGTCGAGGGCGCGGACGATGGACCGGGCGGTCTCCAGGCGTTCCTTCATGCGCTGGACGCGGACCGCCGCGTGCTGGCGGCTGATGCCGACCGCCGACGCCAGTTCGCGGCGGGTGAGTTCGCCCGCGACCTCCAGCCACCACAGGGAGAGGAGTTGGCGGTCCTCGTCGTCGAGCCAGCGCACCGCCTCCGCGACCTCACGCCGCTGCCCTTCCAACTGGAGGCGCAGGACCGTGAGTTCGGCGAAGTCGGCGGCGTCCCCCGGTAGCCCGTCCGGCAGTTGGTCGGGGGATTTGCGGCGGCGCGCCCGGTCCCGTATCTGGCGCATGGCGATCGCCACCAGCCAGGACCGGAAGCTGTCGGGGTCGCGGAGTGAGCCCAGGTGGTCGACGGCGCGGAGCATCGTCTCCTGGACCACGTCGTCCACGTCGGCATGGCCGTTGAGGGCGCGGCCGACCACGTTGTAGACCAACGGCAGCCAGCCCGCGACCAGTTCGTCCAGCGCCCGCCGGTCACCGGCCTGCGCCGCCGCGATGGTGGAGTGCCACTGCCGCCCGTCCACGTCGCCCCTCGCCCTCCCCGGCATCACCCGATACCGCCCGATGTCACTTGCTGTACAGCAGCGTCCCGAAGCCGAGCTGGTCGAAACCGCCGCTGTTCGGGCCGTAGTCGCCGCCACCGCCCTCCGCACGCACCTTCTCAGCCATAAGGGTGATGAACGGGGTGGAGAGGCGCCGCCGACGGGCGTAGTGGTTGTACAGAATCTCCCAAACCGGGCGAACGGCGCCGCGGGCTATGTCGGAGATCACAGGCTGTTCCATGTACTTGCCCGCGCCCTGGCCGCTGCGCCAGGCGTACGTCGTGAAGGGCACGGCCCCGCCGAGGTTGTACTTGGCGACGTACTCGGCGGCCATCATGAACCGGTTGTCGAGGTAGCCGTAGAGGTCGACGTCCTGGTTCCAGGCCATCTCGCAGATCGCGCCCAGCAGGCCCATGCCCATCATGGTGTGACCCTGGTCGCGTCCGCTCTCCTGCCACTGGGCGAGGTCCTGGCCGGCGTAGACGAAGGGGATGGCGTTCTTGAACGAGCCGTTGCCCGCACCGGACTTCATGTAGGTGACCCCGCGCTCGAAGGTGGCGCGGTCGTCGCAGAGGATGCCGGTCGCCATGAGGGAGGCGACGTTGCACAGGTCCCAGTTCGCCCAGTAGTTGGAGATGTTGGCGGTGTTGTGGTTGGTGAGGAAGTCGATGTTCATCGGCTTGAACACCGTGAGCATCATCTTCTTGAAGCGGTCGAACTCGAAGTCCGGGTGGTCGCGGACGAGTTCGGCGGCGTTCGCGAACTGGTAGCCGTAGATGCCGGAGGCCAGGAAGCGGTCGGAGTTGCCGCTGACCGTGGTGAGGGTGGCCGACCAGGCGTTGAGGATGGCGACGGCCGTGTCGCCGTTGGCCTTGGTGCCGCCGATCTGCCAGCGCAGGGCGTTCTGGTAGGCGGCGTGGATGTCGTTGTACAGGGTGACGTAGTTCTGGCCGGTGCCGCCGCGTACGACGACGGCCTGCGGGCGGGGCTGCCACGTGCTCGCGGAGTGCCGGTTGGCGGTGAGCCGTGTCCAGCCCGACAGCCAGGGGTCCTTGCGGGCGGCGACGCGGACCTTGGCGCGGTGCAGGTCGCCCGCGTTGTGCAGCATGCCCGGGTGGACGAGGGCCTCCGGCCTGGCGGTGGGGGTGCCGATGGCGGTGGCGGTACCGGTCTGCGCGGCGTTGGCCCCACCTCCCGAGAACGCGGCGATTCCGCCGCCGACGACTCCCGCCGCCGCGACTCCGCCGCCGAGGGTGAAGAGACCCCGGCGGGTGAGGCGGTGCTTGTTGGTGGACTTGCGTGCGCTGGTGGCCATGTGGGTGGCTCCGGTGCGTGAGGAGACTGGGGACGCAGAGGGAGACGGAGTGAAGGCTTCCGCGATAACAGTTTTTCCGGCGTCGACTTCAACTAAGGGTTCGCCGTGCCGAGTTGAATCGATCCCGTAGGGGCCAACCCCGGCAAACCCCTTGTGCGGTACGGAAGTTGCTCGGGGTAACACCAGGGACGGGCACCCTCCTCGCCGACGATCCGCCTACGGCCGTGTCGGACGAGGCTGATCACCGACAGCCGCCGGAGATCCCAGGAGCAGCCGATGCGCCCCCGCCGTCGCACCACCGTCCTCACCGCCTCCCTCGTACTCGCCCTCGCGGCGGGGCCGTTGGCAGCCCCCGCCTGGGCCGCGTCCCCGTCCCCCTCGGCCACCGCGCGGGAGACGACCGGACCGGACGCCGACGCACTGCGCGCGGCACTCGCCGGGCTCCCGGACTCCGACGCGACGGCGGCTCTCGTACGGGTGGGAGGCACCGACGGGACCTGGCGCGGCAGCGCGGGCGTGCACGATCTGGAGAGCGGTGCCGCCGCCGACCCCGACGCGCGCTTCCGGGCCGGTTCGACGACGAAGGTCGTGACGGCGGCGACCGTGCTGCGGCTCGCGGCGCAGAGGAAGGTCGACCTGGACACACCGGTCCAGCACTACCTGCCCGGACTGCTCACGAAGGCCTTCGAGCCCATCTCCGTACGGCAGTTGCTGAACCACACGAGCGGCATCCAGGCCGGAGACGGTTTCGGGGACGCCTTCGAGGACCAGTACGCGCACCGCTTCGACACCCTCACACCCCGGCAGGTCGTGGCGTCGGCGGTGGCAAAGGGGCCGGAGTTCCGGCCGGGTGAGCGGCAGGACTACCTCAACATCAACTACACGATCCTCGGCCTGCTGATCGAGAAGGTGACGGGCCACTCGTACGCCGCGGAGGCCACCCGGCTGGTCCTGCACCCGGCTGGCATGCGCGACACGTACTTCCCCGGCACCGACCCGCACATCCGCGGCCCGCACAACCACGGCTACCAGATGGTCCAACAGCCCGACGGCACAACGAAGTTCGTCGACGTCACGGACTGGAACCAGGCGGACCGGTGGGCGGCCGGCGACATGATCTCGACGACCGCCGATCTGGAGCGGCTGATCACGGCACTGTTCCGGGGCCGGATCGTGCCGCGCCCGCAACTGAAGGAGATGTTCACGGTCCCGGCCGGCATCAAGGGCGCCAGTTACAGCGCGGGGCTCCAGCGATTCGAGTACGGCGGCAAGGTGTACTGGCTCAAGTCCGGTGCCCGGTACGGCTACAGCGCGGTCGTCCTCGCCACCCGCGACCTGTCCCGCACCCTCGTCTACTCGGTCAACTCGACGGACGCGAAGGGCGAGTCGATGAACGCGGTCGCGGAACGGATCGCGCTGGCGGCGCTCAAGTAGCCAGGGCGGGGGCGGGAGTTGCCGCGAGTGTCACGGCCTCCAGGCGCTTGATCCTCTTCCGTACGACGTACAGCGGGACGATCCCGATGACGCCGAAGGACATGTCGATCACCGTCCACCAGAAGGGAATTCCGCGGATCGGCCCGCAGATCAGGGCGAGCGGGATGATCCCGGCGCAGGCGATCATCCCGAACTCGACGACCCAGATGTTGCGGACCGGGTCGCGGTAGGGGCCGTAGAAGGCGACCGCGATGACGAGGTGGGCGAAGGCCAGCCAGTCCGTGCCGTAGAGGAGGAAGGGGTAGTCGGTGTCGGCGGTGTCGAGTCCCTGTCGTACCTGCACGATCCAGTCCATCAGGGTGGGCAGGTAGTGCGGTACGGACAGGGACCTCAACACGTCCTCGGTCCAGCGGAGTTCGTGGACCAGCGGGAAGGCGGTGGCGCCGCTGAGCACCAGACAGACGACGAACAGGACCAGCCAGGCGCGGATGCCCTTCAGGAGGGCGGCTCTGTCGTTCATGGCGGCAGCTTACGCCGAGAATTGAACACGTTCAAAACAGTTGCGGAAAGCCGTCTCCGCCGCGTCACCACGCGTCCCAGTGCAGTACCTCCTCGCGCGGGACACGGCGGGCCGGGCGGAAATCCGTGCCGAGGGTGTATGCGACGGGGATGAACGCCGCCTGCATCACGTCGTCGTAGGGGATGCCGAGGACGCGGGCCGCGTCCTTCTCGTGGACGAGGTTGCCCGTGGTCCAGCAGCTGCCGAGGCCCCGGGCGCGGGCGGCGAGCATGAAGCTCCAGACGGCCGGGAGGATGGATCCCCAGGTGCCCGCCTGCCGGAGTACGGGTGCGTCGTCGGTGCGGCCCTCCACGCACGGGACGACGATCGCCGGGACCTCGTGGATGTGTTCGTAGAGGTGGGCGGCGCCGGAGTACACCCGCTCCATGTGCGCGACGCCGGCCCGGCGGACGTCGCGCTCCGGGACGGGGTCGGAGACACCCGGCGTGCTCACCCCGGCGCGCCACACCTCGGCGAGGGCGGCCCGCCGCTCCGGGTCGGTGACGATGACGAAGTGCCAGCGCTGGCGGTTGCGTCCGGTCGGCGCCTGGACCGCCAAGTCGACGCATTCCTCAAGGAGTTGACGGGGTACGGGTCGGGTGAGATCGAGACGGTGACGGACGGCCCGGGTGGTGGACAGAAGCTCGTCGGAAGAGAGGTCGAGAGTCATGCGTTGACCTTCGCGGGCCGTGCCGGGCGGCGACAACGTCCGGCTTTCACTGGATGAAAACGTGGGGTGCGCAGTGGCCGGGAGCGTGGCGGGGCGGGTCTTCTCGGTGCTGGACGCCTTCGTCGGCGCCCCGGACACCCTGCGGCTGACGGACATCGCACGGCGGACGGGGCTGCCGGTGCCCACCGCGCTGCGGATGGTGCGGGAGCTGGTGGCTTGGGGCGGGCTGGAGCGGGCGGGCGACGGCTCCTATCGCCTGGGCACCCGGATCCGGGCGCTCGGTGCGGCGGCACCCTGCCCTCGTGGGCTGCTGGACGCGGCGCTGCCCGCGCTCCGTACCCTGTCCGCGCGGACGGGAGGGCACGCGGACGTCGCCGTTCCGGCGGAGGGTACGGCGTTGTGCCTGGTCAGCGGTGAGCGGCTCCCGCTGTACGCGACGGCCGCGGGCAAGGTGCTGCTGGCCCACGGACACGGCCCGCCGGCCACCGTCGAACGCCACACCCCGCACACGCTCACCGCGCCGGGCATCCTCGGCGCCCAGCTGGCCCGTGTCCGCGCGACGGGACTCGCCGCCGCGCACGAGGAGTACCGGCTGGGCGAACTGTCCCTGGCGGCACCGGTGTTGAGGGGCGGCGTCACGGTGGCGGCCGTCTCGGTCACGGCGGCCATGAGTACGCCGTACGACCGGCTGGGCGCCGCCGTGCGGGAGACGGCCGCCGCTGTCGGCCGCGCGCTGGACAAGCCGTAGCGGCGAAACCTCTCCCGTTCCTCTCCCGCTCCTCTCCCGCTCCTCTGCTCCTACCAGGCGTCCTGCGTCAGGAAGAACCTCCTCCAGAAGTCGGTCTTCGTCCTGCTCGCGACCGGGATCGGGCCGAAGTGGTCGCCGGTCTCCATGACGGTGGGCGACTTCGGGTCGTAGGCGGGCCAGGCCGGGAGACCGGGGCCGTTGGGGTTGCCGGTGGCGGC
Organism: Streptomyces colwelliae; assembly: GCF_048158785.1. Lineage (NCBI taxonomy): Bacteria > Bacillati > Actinomycetota > Actinomycetes > Kitasatosporales > Streptomycetaceae > Streptomyces > Streptomyces colwelliae. The sequence goes on from NZ_JBLTJC010000369.1 coordinate 5,774, forward strand.
GTAGTTCGCCCAGTAGGACGACATGGTCTCGCCGATCGCGCGGTCCTCGTCGGTCCAGTACGGGGTCGGGTTGTCGAAGACGTAGGCGATCTCGGAGCCGTGGTAGGCGCCCCGGATGTCGTGGTCGGGGCCGGGCGGGCGGTGGGTCCAGAAGTACGTGTAGACCGGCTGGCGGGTGTGCCGGGTCCACTTCGTGCCCCACAGGTACGCGGACACACGGGAGTTGTCGCGGATCGCGTCGTTGCTGGCGAGAGCCGCCTCGTCGTCGGTCGTCGCGGGGTACAGCGTCAGGAACTCGTCGGCCATCGTCCCGAACTTCTGCCGGGCCGCGCTCACATAGTCCGCGAGCGTGACATGGACCGGTGGCGCGCCCGGCCTGTTCGGGTAGCCGGCCTCGCGCCAGTAGTCGAAGGCGGTCTCCGGTACGGCGCCGCTCTCGTCCAGGTTGTTGCCAGCCAGGAAGAAGACGTCGTGCTGCGCGCCGGTGGCGTACGTCGTGCTGTAGTCGGCCGGGATCACCCAGCCGTCCACGACGGGCCGGAACAGCGGCGGTTTCGCGATGCTCCCGGTGTCAACTGCCGTGTCCGAGAGGCTCGCTGCGTCCGTCAGGTCCTGCCAGGGCAGGGCGCGCAGCGCTTTCAGCGAGTCGGCGCCCTTGCCCTTCGCGTACGCCGTGCCCGTGCTCTCCGCGCTGTCCTTCGTGCGATACGACACTCCCAGGTACCGGAGTTCGGGGTCGCCCGGGTCGCGCACCTGGCTCTCGGCGAGGGACCGCTGGAACAGGCCCTTGGCGAGCGGGGACATCGACAGGAAGCCGACCGAACCCGCGCCCGCGGACTGTCCGGCGATCGTCACGTTGCCGGGGTCGCCGCCGAACGCGGCGATGTTCTGCCGGATCCACTTCAGGGCCGCGATCTGGTCGAGCAGCCCGTAGTTGCCGGACGCGTCGTGTCCGGACTCCTTGGTCAACTGCGGTGTGGAGAGGAAACCGAGCGCGCCGAGGCGGTAGTTGAGGGTGACCACGACTACGTCCTTGCGGGCCAGGTTCTCGCCGTCGTACAGCGGGTCGGCGCTCGAACCTCCGGAGAAGCCGCCGCCGTAGATCCAGACGAAGACCGGGCGTCGCTCGCGGCTGCCGGACGCGCCGGTCCAGACGTTGAGGTTGAGGCAGTCCTCGCTCATCACGAGGGTTGTGTTCGCCTGGGGGCAGGAGTCGCCGAACGTGGTGGCGTCGCGAACTCCCTTCCAGGAGGCCGGTTTTGCGGGCGCCCGCCAGCGCCGGGCGCCGGTGGGCGGGGCGGCGTACGGGATGCCCTTGAAGGCGGTGACGGACGGGTCGACGGTTCCGGGGGCGCCTCGCACCTGGCCGGACGCGGTGCGCACAGGGTCGCTGATCGCGGCCGTGGCGGGACTGCCCAGCACCAGTGCGGTCGCCGTCAGGAACAGGGCGGTGAGGAGAATCGACGCGGTTCTACGGGGCTTGCGTAACGGCATGAGGTACCTCCGGCTCAGCCCGCTGCCTGCGGGAAGAAGGCCGTGCGGGTGAGGAAGTCCTTGAGGTCGAGGCGCCACGCGAACCAGTTGTGGCCGCCGTTGACGAATCCGGGGGTCACGGGGACGGCCGCCCGGTTCAGCAGGGCGATCTCGCTCGCGTGGTAGTAGTGGCTCGGGTCCTGCCAACCGCCGCCGACGAAGATGTCCACCTGCCGTAGCGCTGCGGTCTGTTGGGCGGTGAGTGCGGTCGGGAGGGTGTAGTTGCCGCGCAGGCCGGGGCTCATCGCGCCGTACGAGCCGAAGGCGGAAGTGTGCTCGAAGAGCAGCGAGTTGGTGAGCGAGGCGCCGTAGCCGAGGCCTGCTGCGGCACGGCGGGTGGGGTCCGTGGAGACGTGGTAGTGCGAACCGACGTACGGGACAAGGGTGTTGAGCAGGTTGGCGTCGAACGACGCGTAGTTCGTCGAGTCCGGGTAGCCCGCCGTGTTGGGCATCACCACGACCATCGGCTGGATCTGGCCGGTGGAGATCAGGTGGTCGAGGATGTTGCCCGCGTCCCCCTGGGTGCTCCAGTCCATCTCGGTGCCGTCGCCGCTGAAGAGGTAGAGCGTCGGGTACGGCTGCGCGCGGTGCGGGTCGTAGCCGGGCGGGGTGTAGACGGAGAGGTAGTTCTCGCCGGGCGGGGTGAGTGAGGTCGGGGACCGGTAGGTGACGTGGGTCAGCGTGCCGTGGGTTCGACTCGGGCCCTGCCAGGCGTAGTTGACCGAATCGAAGGCCGGGTCGGCGGGGACGTACACCTGGCTGGTGGCCTCCACCGTGCCGGTCGCCTTGCCGTTGTGCTCGTTCCAGGGCGGGTTGGCCGGATCGGAGTGGGCGGTGCAGCCGGTCTGGGTCGCGTCCGCGCAGTCGACGTAGAACGAGTACGTGAAGACGCCGGACGGGAGGGGGGTGGTGTACGTCCACACTCCCCCGGCGCCCCTTTTCATGTCTACCACGGGCCAGTTGGCGGCCGGGGAGTTCGGGTACGCGATCGGGATGTCACCGGGCCGCCAGTGCGCGGGCGTTGTCCCCGGTGTCTCGACGGTGCCGCCCTCGGGGCTGGAGAGGGCGGACAGTTCGTAAGGGTTGGCGAAGTACCACTCGCCCTTGATCTGGACGCGGGTGGCCTGCGGGTCCCGGTAGCGGAAGGTGACCTGGTAGCCGGTGGGGCCGGTGCCGGTGTGGGTCACCTGGGGCGAGAAGGTGCGCGTGGTGGAGCCGTGGGCGGCGGCCGTGCTGCCGCCCACGGTCAGGAGAAGTGCCGCCAGGAGGGCGAGGAGGTGGCGAACCCGCCTCGCCCCAGGCTGAATTGCTCCCCTCACGCCGACCCCAGGCTCTGCCAGAAGTCCAGGTCGTGTTCCTGTGCGAAGTCACGGGTGGACTGGGAGCAGGCCGCCGGGGGCTTGTTGCTCGACGGTGCGGTGTCGCAGGCCTTCAGGGACATCAACTCCCCTGTCTTCGTGCTGTACTTCGGCCAGTTCGGGGTGCCGGAGCCGTTCGGGTCGCCGGTCGTGGTGAAGTGGTCCCAGAAGGTGATCATCTGCCGGGACAGCTCCAGTTGGTCGTCGTCGTAGGGCAACGTCTGGCCCAGGTAGTCCCAGATGTAGCCCAGGTCGTCGACGTGGATGGCTCCGCCGAAGGGGAAGTCCCTTGCCGTGGCGCTCTGTTGCTGGAGGCGGTAGATCGAGGTGAAGTGCGGGGTGTCGCTCTCGGCGAACTCGTAGGCGTACGTCGGCACCCACTTCGACAGCCGTGCCATCAGCTGTTGGCGGTCGTAGGAGGTGGAGCCGTTCTGGACGGCGGTCCAGGCCTGGCCCGGGGTGGGGTAGGCGGTGAGCGGGTACTCGGCGAGGACCTTGTCGGCGTTCGTGCCGTACGTCGACTTCACCGCCTGGGTGTACTGGTCGGCGGTCATCGGCGTGCCGAGGTAGTCGTAGGTCTGGAAGGTGAACAGGCCGCGTTCGCTGTTGGTCTGGCCCAGCATGACCGGGACCTTGGTGAAGTTCCCGGTCTGTACGGCCGTCCCCGGGTCCACCGGGAACGCGGTGCCGCCGAGGGACGGGCGGATCGGGGCCTTCACCTGGGCGGCGACGATCGCCGAGGCGGGCTTGGCGCGCAGGCAGGCGAGGACGTCGGGGGCGGTGGCGCAGCCGATCTCCTTGACGAAGGCCTGGCTCTGCGTCTCACCGGCGGCCGCCGTCTGGAGGGCGCAGCTGCCGCTCATGATGACCGCCCGCGCGAACAGGCCCTTGGCGGTGGGCGAGGCGAGCTGGTCGCAGACCGAACTGCCGCCCGCGGACTGGCCCGCGATGGTGACGTTCTTGGCGTCGCCGCCGAAGTGCCCGATGTTGGACCGCACCCAGCGCAGCGCCGACTGCTGGTCCAACAGGCCGTAGTTCCCGGCACCGTTGGCGTTCTCGGCGCGCAGCTCGGGGAGGTTCAGATAACCGAGCGGGCCCAGGCGGTAGTTGACGGTGACGACGATCGCGCCCGTCTGCTGGACGAACTTGCGCGGGTTGGTGTCCTGTCCGGCGCCGCCGAAGAAGCCGCCGCCGTGGATCCACACGACGACCGGGGCGTGAGCCCTGTTCCCTTGCGGGGCATAGACGTTGGACGAGGTCGCCCACGTCATCGCCTACCTCACCGGTGAGCAGGTCCGACCGATCACCGGCACCGTCCTGGCCGTCGACGCCGGATGCGTCTCCGCACTCGGACCTTTCGCGAGGGAGAGCACCATG
>NZ_JBLTJC010000370.1:0-10016 GCF_048158785.1 Streptomyces colwelliae
GTGGGGGGCCTTTGAGTCGCGGACGGGGACGAGGCCGGGGAGGTTGTGGGCGACCTCTACGCAGTTACCGCCGCTCTCGTTGCTGTAGCTCGACTTGCGCCAGAGGGCGGCGCCGGGGAAGTCGCTGGCGATCTCGACGCAGTGGCCGCCGTCGCCATTGCTGTAGCTGCTCTTGAACCAGAGCCCGTCACTCAAGTCGATCTGGGTGTTTGCCATTTCGGTAGTCCTCTGCTGCTTGCTCGATGAGCCTCAGGGACGCCTCGGGCGGGAGTGCGGCGGCCCTGAGCCGACCGTACGCCTTCGAGTACTGGCTCACGAGCGCCGGATCATCGATCAACTGGCCGCTGTACATCCCCTCCGTGTACATGAGCGGCGGGGCATCAGCAAAGGTCAGGAACCTAGTCGTGCCCATCATGAAGGGATGTGCCCCTGAGTTCCGCAGGAGGATCTGCGGAATGGATCGGCGGTGCTTACGCGCCACCTCTGCGATATGGGCGAGCTGTTCGGCCATATCACCCGGTGGGAGGATCGGGTTCCTGAGGATCTCCTCGTGGAGTACCAGCCAGCTCTCGGGAGCCTCTTGGTCCTCGAAGAGCCAGGCACGCTTGCGCCGAGCCTCGATCTTCGCCGTCACCGACTCTTCAGAGTCCGTCGGGTGCACTGCCAGGACAACGGCCCTGATGTATGTCGGCAGTTGGAGAGGTCCGGGGATCAGGGACGGGTCCCACTCCTCGATCTCTCTCGCGTGCCCCTCCAACTCCAGGACATCAGCGAAGTACTCGGCGTTGGCACCCTGCCGCGCCTTCCGCACATCCTCACAGTGCCGCTCGAAGAACCCGTCCGTCCCCAACACCCGGTCCGCGTGCTGGGCTAGATCTAGCGGGATCCGCCGCTCACCGTGCTCGATGTCGCTGAGGTACGTCTTGCTGTAGAAGATGCCCTTGAGGAATGCCTCCAACGACAGCCCTGCCTCCTCCCGCTTCCACCGCAACTCCTTGCCGTAGAAGCTCGGAACGCTCATCGAGCCGTCGATCTCCTTGCCCCGTGCCACCACTTGCCCTCCTCCGCAGCCCCGGTCGCGAACGCGAAACCTCTTTTACGGTAGCCAGCGGAACGCCAGTCTGTGAGGAGTTCGTCACAGAGCGCACAGGAGGCACCCGTTCATGTCCACCCCCTACGACACAACCCTCTGCGTGGAGGAACTCCGCGACGCCCTCGCCCTGCACGACATCACTCTCCCTTCCCTCGGCGTGGACATCCTGACCGCCGGCCTCGTCGCGCTCGGGAACTGCAACACCGCCACCGCCCGCGAACTCGCCGCAGCTCTCCGCAAGGCGGCCGAACGGTGACCCTCGAACTCCGCCTGCTGGCCACCCCCAAGGCCGTACCGGAACTGCGCCACCACCTCCGCCACCACACCTACGACGTCCGCCTCTGCGCAACGGAGTTGGTGACGAACGTGATCGACCACGTCGGCGAGGGAACGCCGGTGACCGTCAGAGTCCTGGGCACGGATGACGGCCACACGCGTATCGAGGTCACCGATCCGGATCCGAGGGCGTTGCCGTTGCTGCTTCGGGCGACCGCGACGGACGAACACGGCCGGGGGATGGCGCTACTTGACGCGTTGGCGCTGAGGTGGGGTGTGGAGCAGGGGGCGGATCGGAAGACGGTGTGGTGCGAGCTGGACGGACTCAACAGCCTTGCCGAAAGCGGCTGTTGAAGCGATCCGCGCTCAACCCAGTTGCCGGGTCACGGCCTCGCGGGCGGCGGGGGAGAGCAGGGTGCCCGCGCGGGTGAGGAGGGCGTGCAGGCCTGGGCCGTAGCGCTCGGCCAGTTCCGTGTTGTGTGCCAGTACGTCCAGTTCGTTCGCGGCCGTGATGTCGAAGAACGCCCGCAACTGGTCGGGCGGCGGATTGGTCTCCCGGCCGGTGAAGCGATCCCGGAACGCGAACGTCGTGGTGCCGTCGACGCGTGGGTAGACCGCGCCGCGGTCGCAGCCGGCGTAGAGGTAGACCAGCGCCTCCGCCCGTTCACCGATCAGCTCGACGAGCGTGGCCCGGTCGGCGACGGGCAGGAGCGCCGGTGCGAAGCCGTCGGTCCCGTACGTCGCGTGGCAGAGCCCCGCGGTCTGGACGACGGCACCCGCTCCCCAGTCCGCCAACAGGCCCTGAACACGGCCCAGATGGGCCAGCAACGTGCCACCGGGATGCGGCATCCGGTCAGCTCCCTGGTCGTGCAGGAATGCCTCGATCGCGGCCCTTCCTTTGCCCGTCAGGTGCTGCTGCTCGGCTGATGCCATGGCTGGGGGTCCTCTCGCGGTGGTCAACGCCTTACGCCAGCGGTTCGCCGACACCCGGGTCACCCTGCCTGACGTCCTTGCGCCGAGCCCGCTCCTCAGTCGTCAGCCCACGGTCATCGGGATACCTCATCTTCCCGACACAGCGCAGCTGACGACAGCCGTCACGACCCACGTATCCCGCGCCACCAAAGATCTCTAGAGATCATCCGGGTAGATCATCCCGTCCACCTTGTTGGCGCCCGACCAGTCGTCCCCCACGTTGTAGCCCGGGTAGAGGTCACCGACGGGGATCCCGACAACGCCGTGGATGTCGAGGAACCTGACCGGGATGGTGGTCTGGTTCACGGCGGAATGGACGTTGTTCTCCCACAACACTGCCTTGGTTTCGCTGTTGAACCACGACGTCCATTCGCCGTGCGTGATGCTGCCGCCGTAGCCGCGGCCGCTACCGGTGTAGTTGTGACCCGTCCAGATGCACAGGAAGTATTGCGGACAGGCGGCACGACCTTGGCCTACGGAGATCTCGACCGGCCAGCCGCGGTGTGGGGTGGAGGCCGCTGGAGCGGCGGACGCCGAGGTTGTCAGACCGGCGCCCGCGAGTGACAGCGAGGCGAGAGTGACTGCGATGATCTTACGGAATTGCATTGCTCTCCCAGTGCGGTGAGTTTTGTCGTTGCCTTCTCAGTAGAGGCTGCACCCCGCATCTGGACCCGTCATTACACGTCAGCGCACCGTTCTTTAGTCTGCGCGCACTGTCGTGGACTGCTCGCGGTACTGGCGTGGTGAGAGGCCGTAGGCGTGGCGGAAGGCCTGGCTGAAATGCGCGGGGCTGGTGAAGCCCCAGCGGGCCGCGATCGCGTGGATCGGGCGGGCGACGAGCTGGGAGTCGGAGAGGTCGCGTCGGCATTGTTCCAGGCGGCGTTCGCGTATCCGGCCCGCGACGGTGTGCCCTTCCTGCTGGAACAGTTTGTGCAGGTAGCGCAGGGAGATGTGGTGGGCTGCGGCGATCGCATCCGGGGTGAGACTCGGGTCACCAAGGTTGTCCCGAATGAAGGCGTGGATCCGGGCCACCAGTGCACACCGCCGGGTATCGGGCGGCACCGCGCTGCGGATGTCCAGGGCGTCGGCGAGCGCCGTGGTGAGCACGTTGAGGGTGAGGGCGGACAGCCGGGCGGTTTCGGCGGGGCTGAGTTCATGCAGGTGCCGGGCGAGGTGGATCAGGAACTGTGACGACAGTGCGCCTATGCCCCGGTCGCCCGGAATGCGCATGGCACTCACCTGCCGCAGGTCCCGGTGAGGCAAGGCCAGCAGCGAGCGGGGGAAGCGCAGGAGCAGCAGTTGGCTGACCGGTATGTCCGGGTCGAACTCGCCCACGTACGGGCGAGAAGTGTCGAACAGGATCAGGTCACCGACCCTCTGCTCCGCGCGCAGGCCGTCCTGCGTGATCACACCCCCTCCGCGCAACATGCAGCCCACCTTGAACACTTCGGGGTCGGCCTGGCGAATGAGCTTGGGCGTGCGATGCACCGCATGTGGCATCGTCGTCATCAGCGTCGCCTGCAGGGCGCCGAACTCGCTGATACCGACCTGCGCCCGGAAGTCGCGCTCGGCCTCTCGGTCGCAGCGCAGGTCGTAGGGCACCCACAGCTTCGAGTTCACCTCGCGCCAGTAGGCGAACCGCTCCCCGACCGACACCTCGGCGGTACTGACCACGTCCATAGCGCGAGTGTTCTCGCGGAGCACTCCAAGCAGCACTCACGAACAAGCCGAACACGACTTGTCACCGCCGCCGTACTGAGTGCGGTCGGAACTCGAGGACGGCACCGACCAGGAGCCGTCTGCCGAGAAGGCGTTCGGCGGGTCGCCCGGCCGGCTGGACGACGAGAAACAGGCACGTCAGGGTCCCGCGATGTCGACCAGGCGCCGATGGAGGGTACCGGGGTGAGTGGCGCGGTGCCCGGCGGCGGCTCTTCTGCTTGCCCTTGGCGAGCTGGTCGACGCGCGGGGCGGACAGGCCGATTTTCCCGGCGGCCTTGGCGAGGATGAGCTTTTGGCGCAGGACGACGATGCCACATTCCGAGTACGGCGCCCTGCCGGACTGCCTTGGCCTGGGTGAGCGGTGCGGCGATCGCCGTGGTGAGGGCGTCCTGGAAGTCCCGGGCCGCCCGCGACGCGGCCGACCACGGCCCCGACCGGCCCGCCGACGAAGCCGACTTCCACCCCGGTCTCGGCGCCATTGCCCGCGCAGGCGAGGCCGCCCGCCGGGCTGGTGCCGTCGTGGATGGCCGTCGGGGTCCGCTCGGTGCTGACGCCGCCTCGTAGATGTCGTAGATGTCGTAGACCTCGTAGGCGACGGGTGGCGGCGATCAGCAGCCTGCCGTCGACCTTCCAGATCGATGGTTCCGTGCGGCGCCCATGGCTTGTCCAAGGTGATGTGCTCAAGGTTCGCAACCCTGCTGTGCTGTGCTGTGCTGTGCTGTGCTCGGCTGCGGCAGCAGGTCGATCTTGGTTTCACGCTGTTGAAGATCTCTAGCAGCGGCTTCATCAGCCTGTAAGGCCGACTGCCCAACTGACGTGGGACGGGGGCGGGATGCTCGGGGCACCGAACTCGTATGATCTCGCGGTGAAGATCTGGGCGGAGCACCCTGCCAGGGGCGAGGTCGAAGCGGTCGTTCGCGGCTGCTTCAGCCTGCTCTGGGCCGGGAGGAGTCCTGAGGCCGAACAGCTCATCGATCACCACCCGGTCCGGCATGTGCTCAAGTCGCTGTGGGCCGGTTCCGTCGAAGCGGGTGCCGATGAGAACGAGGCGAGCGGCAGCCCTGCTGCCGACGAGTGGGAGAAGGACCTGTCCTGGCTCGGCGAACTCGGTCTCGCGGACTTCCACTGGGGCCACACCGGCAGCAATCTCTACGTCGAGATCACCTACCGTGCGCAGGTGATCGAGGTGGCATTGGGCTTCCGGGTCAGGCCCACCGACGCCGGCTGGGTTCTCACGTGACCGTTCACCCTCTGGTAGGGCACGGGAAAGAGCAGCACGATCGTGGTGTCAGCCGTCGATGGGTGTGTGGTGCGAGCTGTCACTTCACAGGGTGTCTTAGGCGTGGTAACCGCGTGTCTTGGTCAGGCGGACTGCTGACGCCTGGAATCTGACCCCGGATGTGTCGGTCCCGAGCACAACCTTGACCGATCCGTCCTCCTGGGCGGTCAGGTTGACTTCGCGGGCCTCGGCGGGGCCCCACCCGGTGACTCGTAGCCCTGCGATATCCACGAAGACGAGGTAGTACTCGAAAGCGTTGAACCCCTTTCCCTCCCACTCGGCGGGCGGGTTCGAGGGGAGACTTCTTGTGTCGAACCCAAGGGTCGCCGAGTTTTCTCGTTCATCGATATGCAGATAGAAGAGATCACTTGATTCCGGCAAGGTGAGGAGTTGCAACCAGTCAGCGCTCATAGAAGGTCTTCTCATCCATTGCGGGAAGGCGGTTGTGACGCAAGGAATCAATCTTGCTCGTGAAGAGATGCCGCTCGTCGTCCGATCCGTCCGCCTGTTTCCTGAAGGCACTCACATGGCCGACGGTGATGGAGTCGCTGCAGTCGAATTCGAGTTTCACTCCGCGGCCATCGGCCCGTACCCGCATACGTCGTCCTGTGCCATGGGGGACCATCTCGATTCCGGCCGTGGCCGGCGGGTCCCACTCGGTCAGGGAGATGGTGTCCACGGCCAGGAACCGGAACTGGCATTGAACCGTGTCCATGTGCTCGTCGATCCACTCCTGCGGTGCGGAGTCGGGGAACCGGGGCAGGTCGACGCGGAGCGTCACGCTGGGCCCACGCCAGTTCAGGTTGATCGAACGGATCCTGACCTCGCTCAGGTCCGGGACCTTCCCGTAGAGCGACCGCAGTACCTCCCGATTCACGAGAAAAGCGTCAACGGTCATAGCGATAGTGCTCCTCGCAGCCGGGGATCTGACCATTGCGGGTGTCTTCGTAGGGCCGCACATGGAGGTGTGGGGGCTGGTAACCAGGCTCACCGGGATTCTGATGTCCTTGACCATGGAGGTCGCGTCTTCAGGTAAGGGTGCGATTGACGGGCGTGGATATTTCGCTTCCTACCCGGGGGTGTTGAGATATGCGGTTACTTTTGTAATTACAGCCGTGCTGGCGACAGCTCTCACGTCGGATCCAGGTGCGGAGATGTGAATCTGTACACCCGTATTTTCCTCGATAGAAATGGTTGCCGTCATGTCGGTGGAGAAGCCGTTCAATTGAACCTCTCGCAGACCGCTAAAGGTGATTTCGATTTGCACGGTGTTGAAACCCTGGGCCGACCACTTTCGGGGAGGGTGTTCAGGGTAGGAGGGGAGATCGAGGCGTACTCGCAACGCCGGGCCGTCTCTGTGAAGGCATACCTCGTGTACATGCACGTCGAAAAGTTCCGGTGGTGAACCCTGGTAGACGGCGGTAATCCCCTCGGGGTTCTGTACTAGCGACGTCCATGTCATGTCGTCATGTCTTTCTTCTCTTTTCCCTAGTATTCATAGTGTTGCGCAGTCCCGGGAACCTTACCGGTCCGCGGGTTCTCCCATGGGCGAACATTGAAGTGACTGTCTTGGTTTCCGACCCCACCTTCCCCGAAATCGTGTCCGTGTGCGTGGTCCTGAATAATTACCTTACTGCCGTCACCGCGCGTGAACACGTACTCCCGCGTCATTACCGGTTTGTTGGCGTCGTCCATAACCTGTTGCCCAGTCCGGTCGGTCATGGGCACCTTGCGGATCTCGTCCGGATGCTGCGACATGGGAATATTCAGATCGCGCTTCGCCTTGCGGAAGGCGTCGTTCCGACTTTCTGCGGTTACGTGCGATACCTGCTCGTCTTTGCACGCCTTGGGTGCAAGGCCGAGTGGATCGCTCCATGTATGCGGGTTGGTTACGTAGGCGGCCGGGTTGGGTGCCGGTGAGAGTCCGAGGGGGTCCGGGGAAAGGTAGCGAGCGGTCTCGGGGTCGTAGTGCCGGAAGTAGTTGTAATGCAGCCCCGTCTCGGGGTCGAAGTACTGCCCCGGGAAGCGGAGTGGTGTGTAGGCGGTGCTGTCCGCTGCCCAGGCTGTTGTGCCCCAGAGGGTGCTGCGGGTGTGCCAGGCGATGTCACCCTGTTCGTCGATGAGTTCGGTGGGGGTGCCCACCAGGTCGGTGACGATGGCGAAGAAGCGGGAGTCGATCTCCTGTTGAGGGGCGTCCGCGGCTGCGATGCGTTCTGTCTGGGCTATGGGGCTCAGGCCCTGGTGGTCCCAGGTGAGGATCACCGGGTTGGGGAGGTCCCGGGACGTGGTGGTCTGTTCGCACAGGGTGGTGCCGTCCCACGTGAACACCACGCGCTCCACGACCGTTTCGCCGTCGGTGGCCAAGCGTGACTTCGACGTGCGGCGGCCGAGCGCGTCGTAGGTGTATCCCCATCGCGTGCCGTCCGGTGTCGTCACCGACGTCAGGCGATCCTCCGCGTCCCACTCGTAGCGCCATGTGTCCGGCCTCCGGGACAGGCGGGTCTTCTGGCGCAGGGTGATGCGGCCGAGGGCGTCGTGTTCGTAGCGGACGCTCCCGGCGCGGGTGATGCGGGTGCCGGTGTAGGCGCGGTTGCCCGTCGCCTCCTGGCCCGGGTGCCCCGTCGGCCAGTGTGCTCGCGTCTGGTTGCCCGCCTCGTCGTACGCGTACGTCTCGGTCCAGTTCGCCGCGTGGACCGCCGTTACGCGGCCTGCCGCGTCCAGGTCGAAGCGGCGGGTGCCGGAGATTCGGTCCTCGATCGCGGTCAGGTTGCCGTCGGCTCGGTAGGTGTAGGCGCGGTGCTGGAGGGAGCGGCCGGCTGAGCCTGTCACCGACTGGGTCGTCAGGCGGCCTACCGCGTCGAAGGTGTGCTCCAGGGTGAGCAACTCGCCCACCTGGCGGGCAAGTTCGCGGCCGACCTCGTCGTACGTGAAGTCGATGGAACGACCCGAGGCCGTCATGCCGGTGCGGTGTCCGGTGGCGTCGTACGACCAGGTCGTGGTCGCGCCCGTCGGGGTCGTACGGCCGGTGCGGCGGCCGAACTCGTCGTACGTGTACGTCAGTTCACGGCCATCGACCGTCTCCGAGCGGACTCGGCCGTGGCGGTCGCGCAGGATCGTGAGGGTGGTGTCGGGGCCCGTTGCCTGGGCCAGGCCGTCTGTCATGTCGTAGGCGTACGTGGTGACTTGGCCGGCCGCGTTCTTGCGGGTCACCTGGCCCAGCGTGTTGCGCTCGAACTCGATCGTCTCGCCGAGGGTGTTCGTGCAGGTGGTCAGGTGGCCCGTCGCGTCGAGGGTGTAGGTGAGGGTGCGGTCGTCGAAGTCCGTCTCCGTGATCAGGCGGCCGGCCGCGTCGTAGTCGTAACTCCACGTCAGGCCTTGTGGGTTGGTGACCCGGCTGAGGTTCAGCTCGGTGTCGTGGGTGAACTCGTGGCGCACTCCGTCCGGGCCTGTGCGGGACGTCAACAGGTCGAAGTGCGTGTACTCGAAGTGGGAGACACCGCCCAACGGGTCGGTGTGGGTGGTGCAGTTGCCCTCGCCGTCGTAGGTCCAGGACTCCGTCGTGCCGTCCGGTGCCGTGCGGCGGGACAGGTGGCCCTCGGTCGTCCACTCCAGGTGGGTCCTCGCACCCAGGGCGTCGGTGAATGTGACAGGCTGGCCGAAACTGTCACGTTCGTAGCGAGTGACCCCGCCGAGCGGGTCGGTGATCTCCAGCGGAAGGCCGGTGCGGTCGCACTGGACGGTCGTGGCTCGGCCCAGCGGGTCGGTCACCTTCGTGAGGTGGCCCGAATCGTCGTAGGCGAAGTGCGTGGTGTGGCCGGTCGGGGCGGTCACCGATGTGCGGTTGCCGCGGTCGTCGTACGTCTGGCGGAACACCGTGCCGTCCGGGTTCACCAGCCTTACCGGCAGGCCGAGTTCGTTGTACTCGGCCCTCGACTCGCGCCCGTCGGGGCGGGTGACCGTGAGCAGGTTGCCGGTCTCGTCGTAGTGGAAGGCGGTGGTGTGGCCGAGCGGGTCGGTTTGGGACAGGAGTCGGTTGTGGCGGTCGCGTCGGTAGTGGGTGACCGATCCCGTCTCGTCGATCTCGGCTGTCACCTGCGCGCGGTCGTTGACCAGGTAACGGGCCGTGTGGCCCAGCGAGTTGGTGATGGCGGTGACCCGGTGTCCTGTCTCCGGGTCGGTCGTGTCGTAGGTGAAGGTGGAGTTCAGGTGGCCTGCGACGCCCGACTGGGAGGTGCAGCGGTCCTCGTCGTCGTAGGTGTAGTCGAAGCGGCTGTCGTTGGTGTCCGTCCAGGACGTGATGCGGCCGTGTTCGTCGCAGGCGAAGCGCAACGGGCGTCCCGATGAGTCGGTCACCTCGGTGAGGTGGCCGTCGGTGTAGCCGTAGCGGAGGATCTCCTGGGCCGAGCCGTCGCTCACCGCGCCGGTCAGATTCAGGGCGGTGATTCGCCCTTCCTCGGTGGTGAACTTCAGCTCGTAGCCGCCGCTGTGGGCGATGCCGAGCGGGGTGCCGTCCGCGTCGTACGCGAAGGTGATCCAGTTGCCGTTGCGGTAGGCCGGTCTCGCCGCTCGGCGGCATGTCAAAAACCGCTTCGACCTGGAGCGCGTCTATGTCGAACCCATGCTCAAGGAGTATGCGCGGCTGCTCGGCAGGGCTCCTCAACCCTCTGCTCTTCGCCA
>NZ_JBLTJC010000371.1:0-9920 GCF_048158785.1 Streptomyces colwelliae
CCTCAAGACTGAAGCCCGCCGCGCGAACCAGAGTCCTGTGCCGCCGTCACAACTGCCGCCGTTCAGCAGACAGTTGGAGGGCGCACCCGAGCCGGCGCCGTTGAAGCCGAAGGAGACGGAGGCGCCCGCGGCGATGGTGCCGTTGTACGACTTGTTCTTCGCGGTCCAGTGGGTGCCGGAGCTGGTGACGTCCGCGTCCCAGGCCGAGGTGACGGACGTACCGGAGGGGAAGTCCCACTCGACCGTCCATGAACTGATCGCGCTGGTACCGGTGTTCTTGACGGTCCACTGGCCGCCGAAGCCGGTGCCCCAGTCGCTGGTCTTGGTGAAGGTGGCGGTCGCGGTCGACGCGGCCTGGGCGGGACCGGCCAGGCCGACGAGAGCGGCGAGCGGAAGCAGCAGGGTCGCGAACCCGGCAACTGCTCGATGTCTGAAGCGCATTGAGCGCCTCCTCTTTTGTTTTACGCCTCCGGCGCGCTGGAGACGGTGTCGGGGGTGTCGGGGCGCGACTGAGCCTTCGCACCCACAGTGCCGCGAGAATAGAAAGGTCTGGACCACGGGTCAATAGGTCTGGACCACTTCCGTGCAGGTGTGCTAAACCCCCAACTCCTGCGCCAACACCGCCGCTTGGACCCGGCTACGCAGCTCCAGCTTGGCCGGCAACCGGCTGACGTGCGTCTTCACCGTCGCCTCGGCCATGTCGAGCCGGTCCGCGATCCGCGCGTTGGGCAGTGCCTCGCAGCCCGCCATCGTCCCTACCGCGCCCAGGAGTTCGGCGGCCTCGGCGTTCTTGAGGAGGAAGCCGGACGCCCCGGCGCGCAGCGCCCCGAAGACGTACTCGTCGAGGTCGAACGTGGTCAGCACCAGCACGTCCGCGAGCCCCTCGGACACCACCAGCCGAGTCGCCGACACTCCGTCCAGGCGCGGCATCTGAATATCCGTCAGCACCAGGTCGGGCCTCAACTCCCTCGCCGGCTCCACCGCTTGCTCCCCGTCCGCCGCCTCGCCGACCACCTCGATGTCGGGCGCGCTGCCCAGGATCAGCACCCCGCAGGATGCCGATCAGCCGGCGCATCTCCGACAGCCCCTCGACGCTGTTCTCGCGGATGACGGCGAGGGTGTCCCGCGAGGTCTTCGGGTCGTCGAGGGAGAGCGCGGCCGTGGAGTGAATGGCGATCGCGGAGAGGTGGTTGGTGACCATGTCGTGCAACTTCATTGCCATCCGGGCCCTCCTCCAGAGGGGGGACCCCCAGGCGGTGACGGCCTGGGTGCGGTCCATCTCCGCGAGCAGGGCGGTCTGTTCGGCGCGCAGCCGCTCCGCGACGGCGGTGTCGCGATGATTCCGCACGACCCAGCCGGTCGCCGCCGGCACCAGCGTCACAAGTCCGACCGCCGCGCCGATGAACAGCGCCTGCGGGGTCCGCCAGGCGACATACGGCACGACCGCGCCGACCACTGTGAGCAGCCCGGTGATCCAGGGGATGCGCCGGGCGGCCGCGGCGGTGCCGTACAGGACGGCCGCGTACACCAGGTCCGTGAACATGAGGACGGTGGCGAGACTGCCCGGCGTGATCAGGTCCACGCAGACGGCGCCCGTCCCGACGAGCAGCGCGGTGCGCGGCCGGGTCCGGCGCGGCAACTCGCAGCCGGCGGTCATCGCGAGCGGGAGCAGCACCGCCCACGTCCGGTCGATCAGCGTGAGCGGGTCGTCGCCGGTCCGGCTGAACAGCCCGACACCCCACAGGAACAGCCCACCGAGCAGCCCGCCCAGCGCGATCCGCACGTCGTCGCGGTGCGGGCGGGGGAGTCGGCGGGGCATGGCTCCATCCAACAGGGGGCTCGGGCGCCCGGTGTGCTCCTGCGGGATGGTCTGTGGGTACGTCGAAGGATGCAGTTCGGGTGCACCGGGACGAGGACACTGGCCGTATGGACGAATCCGCATCCGCGTCTGTCCGCGAAGCGGAGTGCAACGCGCTGGAGGCGACGGCGGACGAACTGCTTGCGAGGAAGGCTCGGCGGACTCTCGCCGAGGAGGGTGACACGCCGAGAGCCACGCTCGCGGACGTGCTCGCGGACATCTTCGGTAGGTCGGCCCCGGACGGGGCGTGAAGTACGCCTTCGATCACCGCCGTACGCCCGCCACCCTCTCAATGGACTGCCGGTCAGCGCTCCCCGCCGGGGACCCACAGCACGTCCCCGACCTCCTTGTTGGCCGTACGCGCGAGGATGAAGAGTAGATCCGACAGCCGGTTGAGGTAGGTCGCCGTCAGGGGGTTCATCACCTCGGCATGCACCTCCAGCGCCCCCCACGTCGACCGCTCCGCCCGTCGTACGACCGTGCACGCCTGGTGGAGCAGGGCCGCGCCCGGTGTGCCGCCGGGGAGGATGAAGGAGCGGAGTTTCTCCAACTGCTCGTTGAAGTGGTCGCAGTCCGCCTCCAGTTTGTCGATGTAGAACTGCTCCACCCGCAAGGGCGGGAACTCCGGGTTCTCGACCACCGGCGTGCACAGGTCCGCGCCCACGTCGAAGAGGTCGTTCTGGACGCGGGTGAGGACCTTGACGATGTCCTCGTCGAGACCGCCCAGTGCGATGGCCGTGCCGATCGCCGCGTTCGCCTCGTTGGTGTCGGCGTACGCCGAGATCCGGACGTCGGTCTTGGCGACCCGGCTCATGTCGCCGAGGGCGGTGGTGCCCTGGTCGCCGGTCCTGGTGTAGATGCGCGTCAGATTGACCATGCGGCCAGCGTAGTTACGCTCCGGCCGTGCGGAACACGCGTGTGCCCACCGTCACGGTCAGTACGGCGAAGCCGACCGCCACCAGCACCCCGTACAGCATGTGAACCGTCGTGTACGAGCCGACGTACGCGTCCCGCACCGCGTCGACCAGATAGCGGAACGGCATGAGGTGCGAGAGCGCGTCCAGCCAGGCCGGTGCCAGGGTCATCGGGAGCATCAGTCCGGACAGCAGCATCGACGGCATGGTCATGGCGTTGATGAGCGGGCCGAACTCCTGGGGGGTGTCGACCTTCATCGCCGCGGCGTACGACAGCGAGCCGAGCGAGACCGTCAGCAGGGCGACGAACACGAAGCCGATCAGGATCCCGCCGAGGGGAGCGCGCAGCCCCGTCGCCACTGCCGCCAGCACCAGCAGCACCGCCTGGAAGACGAACACGGTGGCGTCGCGCAGCACGCGGCCCAGCAGCAGGGCGAGACGGCTGACCGGGGTCACCCGCATCCGCTCGACCACCCCCTGGCTCTTCTCGATGATGATCGTGAAGCCCGCGTACGAGGCGCCGAACAGGCCGAGTTGGAGCAGCAGCCCGGGTACCAGCACCTGCCATGAACTGCCGCTCCCGCCGAGCGGCAGGCCCGTCAGGAGCGGGCCGAAGAACAGCAGGTACAGCAGTGGCATCAGCACCCCGAAGAGCAGTGCGAAGCGGGAGCGCACGGACTGCCGGAGGTAGCGGCCGTAGATCAGTGCGGTGTCTTGGAGAAGCATCGGGTTCCTCTACGGATACGGATTCGGGTCCTATACGGATACGGGGGCGGCGTCGGCCGGGGCGGGGGCGCGGCCGGTGATGGCGAGGAACGTGTCCTGGAGCGTCGCGTCGATCGAGCCGCCGTGTCGCAGCTTCAGCGCGTGCGGGGTGCCCTCGGCCGCGACGACGCCCTTGTCGACGATGACCAGACGGTCGGCGAGGGCGTCGGCCTCGTCGAGGTAGTGGGTGGTCAGGAAGACGGTCGTGCCGTGGGCGTCGCGCAGGCGACGGATCAGGTCCCACAGGTCGGCGCGGCTGCCGGGGTCGAGGCCGGTCGTCGGCTCGTCGAGGAACAGGACCTTCGGGCCGTGGGTGAGGGCCATCGCGATGTCGAGGCGGCGCCGCTGGCCGCCGGAGAGTGCGCCCACCTTGCGGTCGAGGAGGTCGGCGAAGCCCAGATCGCGGGCCGACTCCTCGGCGCGTACCGCTGCTTGATCCCTGGTCAGGCGGTAGAGACGGCCCTGGGTGACGAGTTCCTCCCGCACGCCGATGTTCGGGTCCGCCCCGCCGGACTGGGCCACGTATCCGCACGCCCGCCGGACTCCGACCGGATCGGCCGTCAGGTCGCAGCCCGCGACCGAGGCCGTTCCGCCGGTCGGTGCGAGCAGGGTCGTGAGCATCCGCAGGGTGGTGGTCTTGCCGGCGCCGTTCGGACCGAGGAAGCCGAGGATCTCGCCCTCGCGGACGGTGAGGTCGATGCGGCGGACGGCCTCCACGGGGCCCTGGCGGGCGGCCTGAGCGGCAGGCAGGGGTGTGGTGAAGCCGTCCGGCACGCACCCGTATCCGACGACCTCGCCCTTGTGGGTGCCGGGCACCCCGACCCCGGCATTCTGCGCTGGTTCTCCTGCCGGAGGCACCCGCGCGGCTTCGACGCGGTGACCGTCGCCGAGATCGCCGACGCCGCCGACGTCTCCGTCAACACCGTCTACAACTACTTCCCGGCGAAGGAGGACCTCTTCTTCGACCGCTCCGCCGGACTGGTCGACCGGATGGTCCGCTGGGTGCGCGGCCGGAACAAGGGGGAGTCGGCCGCCGTCGCCGTCCTGCGCGAACTGCGCGAGGAGATCGAGGCGGTCTCGCCGCGGGTCGGGCTGATGCCCGGGTATGCCGCCTTCATGCGGGTCATCGAGGACGCGCCGGCGCTGCGCTCACGGCTGTGGGCGATCGGCCAGGAGGTGCAGGCCAATCTCGAGGAGGCCCTCCGTGAGGAGACCGGCGCCGCGGACGACGACCCGATGCCGCACCTGATCGCCGGTCAGCTCGGCTGGGTGCACAGCACCGTCATGGGTGTGATCGGGCGTGAGATGGTCAAGGGGCGCAATCCGGGCGAAGTGTCACGAGAGGCCCTGGTCCTCCTCGACGACATCGAGGACCTGTTGGGCGAGAACGTCCTCAACTACGCCGTACGGGCGGTCGAATGACCCGTGCCGGTGTGATGTCCGTCAGATGAGACGTGACGCGCGTTACTAACCGGTCACACAGCGCCGCACCTTCGCTAGGGTCCGCCGAGAGGCATACGGATACACGCTGTAAGCGTTTCAAAGGGGAGTCGCACAGTGGCACGGAAGCTTGCCGTCATCGGCGCCGGACTCATGGGTTCCGGTATCGCCCAGGTCTCCGCGCAGGCGGGCTGGGACGTCGTCCTGCGCGATGTCACCGACGAAGCCCTGAAGCGTGGCACCGACGGCATCAAGGCCTCGTACGACAAGTTCGTGAGCAAGGGCAAGCTGGAGGCGCACGACGCCGACGCGGCTCTCGGTCGTATCACGGCGACCACCGACCTCGACGCCGTCGGGGACGCGGACATCGTCGTCGAGGCCGTCTTCGAGAAGCTCGAAATCAAGCACGAGATCTTCCGCGCGCTGGACAAGATCGTGCGCGAGGACGCCGTCCTCGCCTCCAACACCTCCGCCATCCCGATCACGAAGATCGCGGCCGTGACGGAGCGTCCGGAGCGCGTCGTGGGAACGCACTTCTTCTCACCGGTCCCGATGATGGGGCTGTGCGAGCTGGTGCGCGGTTACAAGACGAGCGACGAAACCCTCGCCACCGCAAGGGAGTTCGCCGAATCCGTCGGCAAGACC
Source organism: Streptomyces colwelliae (assembly GCF_048158785.1). Taxonomy (NCBI): domain Bacteria; kingdom Bacillati; phylum Actinomycetota; class Actinomycetes; order Kitasatosporales; family Streptomycetaceae; genus Streptomyces; species Streptomyces colwelliae. The sequence continues at coordinate 5,623 of NZ_JBLTJC010000371.1, forward strand.
TGCATCGTCGTCAACCGTGACGTGGCCGGCTTCGTGACGACCCGTCTCATCTCGGCGCTCGTCGTCGAGGCGGCGAAGCTGTACGAGTCGGGCGTCGCCACCGCCGAGGACATCGACCTCGCCTGCAAGCTGGGCTTCGGCCACGCGATGGGCCCGCTGGCCACCGCGGACCTCACCGGCGTCGACATCCTGCTGCACGCGACGAGCAACATCTACACCGAGTCGCAGGACGAGAAGTTCGCCCCGCCGGAGCTGATGCGCCGAATGGTGGACGCCGGTGACATCGGACGCAAGAGCGGGCAGGGCTTCTACAAGCACTGAAACCGCACACGCCCCTGACCCATCACACGCAGGGGTGAATTCGGTATCGGTTCGCTCACAGACGGCAACCTCGTGGCACTTCACGCAGTCAGAGGTTGCATCACCTACATCACGGAGTACGCCACCGCACTCACGGGGAGCGCATATGTACATCAGGGGCGACCACGCCGAGCTGGTCGTCGGGGGCCGCCTCGACGTCCGCAGCGCGGCGGACGCCCGTACGGTCCTTCACTCGGCCGTCGACGACGGAGTCGGCGATCTGGTGCTGGACCTGTCCGAGCTCGACTCCTGGGACGCCACCGGCCTCGGCGTCATCATGGGAGCCCACCGACGGGCCGGCCGCTGCGGCCGCCGCCTCGTGCTGCGCCGCGTACCGCCGCAGATGCAGCGTCTGCTGGTGGCCACCCGGCTGCACCGCATCCTCGCCATCGAGGGCGGCATCGGGGTGGAGTCGCTTCCCAGAGTGTGACACTTTCGCCGAAAGTGTCACGCTTTTCGGAAGAGCCCACGTCAGGTGCCCGGGAAATGTGCGCCACGCACAATCCTCACGAGACTGTGATGTCTCGGACGGCGCGGTACCCCGGCCTGTCGTAGATACTGTGCGAAGGTTTAGGGTTCGGTCGCCCGCTGCCTTACAACCCTTCGAGCGGGCCCGGACCAGAAGCGACAGCGCGGTGTGCACAAGGCCGGGAGGGGCCTTGGGTCCTGTCGACCCGCACACGACGCTTTTGGGGGGCTTGGACCTATGGACCCGATCGACCGGGGACCCGAGGAGTACGGCCATGACAGCGACGACACGTCGTCGCGTCAGCGCCCGCCCCGGGAACCCCTCACACCCGACTTCGGCCAGCACACGCCCGCACTCGCCCGCACCGTGCAGCTGGTCACCGGTGACTTCCTGCTCACCGTCAACCCGGTCGACGGCAGCGAGATCGAGGTCTGCCCGCCCGGACAGCGGCCCGGCCGGCCCGCGAAGTTCGGCGCCGCCGAGCGCGCCGAGGCGGCCCGCGCGGCCAGACCACCGGTCCCGCCCGGCCTGAACCGCCCCGAACTGCCGCTCCTGGAGCGCCAGGAGGAGCGCGAGCGTCTCGTACGGCTGCTCGCCCGCGGCCGTTCCGTACGCCTCACCGGCCCCTCGGGCTCCGGCCGCACCAGCCTGCTCGACCTCGTCGCCGAGGACTGCCTGGACCTCGCCCCCGACGGCGTGATCCGCCTCACCGGCTTCCACCGCACCGCCGGCGACCTCCTCCACGACCTCTTCCACGCCGTCTACGACGCGCCCCTGCACCGGCCCGACCGGGCGGAACTGCTCGCGCTGACGCGGGAGATCGGCGCGGTCGTCGTCCTGGACGACATCGAGTTCGGCGCCGCCGCCCTCGACGAACTCCTCGACGCGACGCCCGAGTGCGCCTTCCTGATCGCCGCGACCCCGGAGGTCCCGGCACCGTCCGCGGACTCCGCCATCGAGGAGGTCTTCCTCGGCGGCCTCGGCCGGCCCGGCGCCGTGGAGGTCCTGGAGCGCGCCGTGGGCCGCGTCCTCACCGAGGAGGAGGCGAACTGGGCGGGCGACCTCTACTTCGAGTCCGAGGGCCTGCCCCTGCGCTTCGTCCAGGCCGGCGCCCTGCTCCGCCAGCGCGACCAACTGCGCGTCGGGACCAGCGCCGTCGAGGAGTTCGGCGTCTTCCAGGACGCGCCCCCGGTCGACGAACCCTTCGACGCCCCGCCCCTCGACCCCGAAGAGGGCGACTCCGTACCCCTGCCGTCCCTCGGTGAGGCCGCCGCGCCCGCGCCGCTGCTCGCCTCCCGGCTCAGCACCTCGGCCCGCGCCACCCTGCGCTTCGCCGTCGCCCTCGACGGCGAGGTGCCGCACCAGGCGCATCTGCCCGCGCTCGTCGGCGACACCCACGCGGACGCCGCCCTCGGTGAACTCGCGGGCTGCGGACTGGTCTCCCCGGTCGGCTCCCGCTACCGGCTCGCCGCCGGCGTCCAGACCCAGTTGGAGGCCGCCGGATACGGCGACGACGTCGCGTCCGGTGCCCTCATCGCCGCCCTGCACTACTCCTGGTGGGCCGGGCACCCCTCGGTCACGCCCGCGCGCGTGTGCGCCGAGGCGGACGCCCTGCTCGCCGCCCTCGTCGCCCTCCTGCCGGCGACGACACCGCCCGGCGACGGCGAGGAGAGCACCACCGTCCACCTGGCCCGCACGGCGGCCCCCGCGTTCGCCGCCGGACTGCACTGGAGCGCCTGGGAGCACGCGCTGCGCTCCGGTACCGAGGCCGCGCAGCTCGCCGACGACGTGAGCGAACAGGCCTATTTCCAGCACGAGTTGGGTGTCCTCGCGCTCTGCGAGGGCGAGCTGGACCGGGCCCGTGCCGAACTGGAGTCCTCCATCGGCCTGCGCGGCGCCGCCGCCGACAAGCGCGGTGCCGTCGCGGGACGCCGTGCCCTCGCCCTGGTCGCCGACCGCTCCGGCATCGCGGTCGCCCTCGGCTCCACGGCCGGCGAGGAAGTGCCCGACGCGCGCTACGAGGAGTCGGCCTCACCGCCCGGCGGGATACCGGCGCCCTTCCCGCCGCTCCAGCCGCCCGGCGACACCTACACCCTCGTCGCGCACCAGCCCTCGCCCCCGAAGCCCCACAACAAGGCCCGGGGCGGCCTGCGCGGCTACGCCCGGCGCAACCTCGTCGCGGCCGGCGCGGGCGTCCTGCTCGCCGCCGTCCTCGGCACGGTCGTGACCCTGGGCGCCACGTCCAACAACAACGCGAACAACCCGTCCGACGAGGTCGGCCCCAACCCGTCCGCGAGCCAGGGTCTCGGCGACGACAGCCTCGGCGCCGACAAGGCGAAGAAGGACGACGGCAGCGACACGGGCACGGCCACCAGCCGGCCCACCGACCCGGGTCCGGACGGCACTTACGGCACGTCGGACGATCCGACGCCGACGGACGGCGGCGGGACGCCCTCGGACAACCCGAGCGGGACGAGCGGGTCGGGGAACGGGTCGCACACTCCGTCGCCGACGAAGTCCACGACCAAGCCGCCTTCGTCGACCCCGACCACGACGAGGCCGACGGACCCGAGCAGTCCGTCGTCGCCGACTCCGAGCGATTCCACGTCGCCGACCGAGTCGCCCACGCCGTCGATCACCCCGTCCGCCGACACCTCGGCGAGCGGTGCGGCCTCAAGTGCCCCCGTCGAGACGGCCAGTTCGGCCGCGCCCGAGAGTGTCGGCGCGGACACGTCGAGTAGTGCGGGTGCCGTCATCTGACCCTCCGTACGACATGAAAGGGCCGGTTCCGATGATCGGAACCGGCCCTTTTCGTCGTAGCGAAGCCAGTGTCTGTCGAAGTCTGTCGAAGTGCCGTCAGAACAGGCGCAGTTTGTCGTCCTCGATGCCGCGGAGGGCGTTGTAGTCCAGGACCGTGCAGCCGATGCCGCGGTCCGTGGCGAGGACGCGGGCCTGGGGCTTGATCTCCTGGGCGGCGAAGATGCCGCGCACCGGGGCGAGGTGGGGATCGCGGTTCAACAGCTCCAGATAGCGCGTGAGTTGCTCCACGCCGTCGATCTCGCCGCGCCGCTTGATCTCGATCGCGACGGTCTGGCCCTCGGCGTCCCGGCACAGGATGTCGACCGGGCCGATGGCCGTCATGTACTCGCGGCGGATCAGCGTGTAGCCCTCGCCGAGGGTGTCGATGCGGTCGGCGAGCAGCTCCTGGAGGTGCGCTTCCACGCCGTCCTTGATCAGGCCGGGGTCCACGCCGAGTTCGTGCGAGGAGTCGTGGAGGATCTCCTCCATCGTGATGATGAGCTTCTCGCCCGCCTTGTTGATGACGGTCCAGACACCTTCGTCGTCCCCGGAACCCTCCTTCAGCGTGCAGGGCGGAGACATCCAGTTGAGGGGCTTGTAGGCCCGGTCGTCCGCGTGGATCGAGACGCTGCCGTCCGCCTTCACCAGGATCAGACGGGGGGCGGAGGGG